>CAZEPA010000079.1:8115-11302 GCA_964513955.1 uncultured Anaerolineae bacterium
GCTTCGACAAGCTCAGCCACCGACGAGGCGTTGCCTGAGCCTGTCGAAGGCAACGCCAGCGATCTGAAGAGGTTAGGCTATGGTCTACAGGAGTAATGAGCCGTACAACGACCTGCCGCTCTTGCCGCCCGCCGCGGCGCTGGAGACGACGGCCGTGCTGCGCCGCGCCATCGCCGCGAGCCGCGCTCTTGCCGAGCTCAAAGGCGCCGGGAACCTGCTCCCCAATCAGGCAATCCTGATCAACGCGATCCCCCTGCAAGAGGCCCGGCTCAGCTCGGAGATCGAGAACATCGTGACGACGCAGGACGCGCTCTTCCGGGCCGCGGCAGCCGAGGGCAGCGCCGACCCGCCGACGCGCGAGGTGCTGCGCTATCGGACCGCGCTGCGGCACGGCTACGACGCGCTGCAAGCGCGCAAGATTGACATCGATCTGATCATCGAGGTATGCCGTGTCTTGCGCGATGGCCCGGCGACGTTGCGCGACGAGGAGCCGATCCTCATCGAAGACGTGGCCGCGGGGGCCGCAGTTTACACGCCGCCGCGCGGCCGGCCGCGCATCGTGGCGCTGCTGCAAAATCTGGTTGACTTCCTGGCCGGGCCGAGCGATCTCGATCCGCTGATCCGCATGGCGGCCGCGCATTACCAGTTCGAGGCCATTCATCCCTTTGTGGATGGCAACGGCCGTACCGGCCGCATCCTCAACATCCTGGCGCTGGTGCAGGCAGGGCTGCTGGAGATCCCCGTGCTCTACCTCAGCCGGTATATCATCCGCAACAAAGGTGAATATTACCGCCGGCTGCGCGGCGTGACCGAGAGCGGAGACTGGGAAGGCTGGCTGCTCTATATGCTGGCCGCCGTCGAAGAGACCGCGGCCTGGACCACCGGCCGCGTCCAGGCGATCCGGGAACTTTTCGAGGCGACGACGGAGCGCTGCCGTCGCGAGCTGCCTGAGTACATGTACTCAAGGGAGTTGGTCGAATTGTTGTTCGTCCAGCCGTATGTGAAGATCAAGTTCCTGGTGGATGCCGGCCTTGCGAAGCGACAGACGGCCGCAGTCTACTTGCGCCACCTGGAGAAGTTGGGCATCCTGCAAGGCGAGCGGCAAGGTAGGGAAACCATCTACAAACATCCAGCATTGTTGGTTTTGCTCAGTGAGTAACCGGTTGATCGCCAAGCCCTACAAGAGCGATGTGTCGAACAAGATGCCGCTCAATCGACATGTTTTTGCGACATGTCGAACGCGTCGACATATCGCCGACCAACTGCACGCGGCGATTGCGGCGAATTTGGAGGGGCTGGGGTATGGTGGGTGAGTGGCGCGAGACAAGTCTGGGGGAGATAATCGAACTTAAGCGTGGTTACGACTTGCCACAGCAACTGCGAACATTGGGGCGAGTGCCTCTCGTGTCCTCTTCGGGTGTGACAGACCATCACACTGTGGCAATGGTCAAAGGGCCTGGCGTCGTAACGGGGCGATATGGCACGTTGGGCCAAGTGTTCTTCGTAACCGAGGACTTTTGGCCACTGAACACAACGCTGTACGTGCGAGATTTCAAGGGTAATGATCCTCGATTCATTAGCTATTTTCTGCGCACTGTTGACTTTCAGGCGTATTCGGACAAAGCTGCGGTTCCCGGCCTTAACCGAAATCACCTGCATCAGGCTCGTGTTCGCGTTCCGAACGATATAGCTGAACAACGCGCCATCGCCCACATCCTCGGCACGCTGGACGACAAGATCGAGCTGAACCGGCGCATGAACGCGACCCTGGAGGCGCTGGCGCGGGCGCTGTTCAAGTCGTGGTTCGTGGACTTCGACCCGGTGCGCGCGAATATGCAACGCAAAGACGCAGGGGCGCAATGGCGCAAAGACCATCCTTTGGCGTCTCTGCGCCCTGGCGTCTTTGCGTTAAGTCCAGGCCTGGCCGACCTGTTCCCGGATGAATTTGAGGCGTCGGAGGTGGGAATGGTGCCGAGGGGGTGGAGGGTTGGGACTCTCGATGACTTTGCAGCATTGAATCCTGAAAGCTGGTCGAAAACTACCCTCCCGATGCTGATTAGATACGTTGACCTGACGAACACCAAGTGGGGGCGAATAGAAGCGGTAACCGAGTACACCCAGCAAGATGCACCGAGCCGAGCGCAACGCGTACTGAGACCAGGCGATACCATTATCGGTACCGTACGGCCTGGCAACGGTTCGTTTGCCTATATTTACGAAGTTGGACTCACAGGAAGCACAGGTTTTGCCGTCCTAAGACCGCGAAAAGCTCATTACCAGGAGTTTGTTTACCTTGCAGCAACGGTCGGAAATAATATCGGTGCGCTCGCACATCTTGCAGATGGTGGGGCGTATCCGGCAGTTCGTCCCGAGGTGGTTGGATCAACCCAGATCATATGCCCGGCAGATGCCATACTCTTAGTGTTTGCCAGATTAACAAGACCTTTGCTAGCGAAGATGGCCCAAAACGAACGCGACTCCCGCACCCTGGCCGCGCTGCGCGACGCGCTGCTGCCGAAACTGATCTCCGGGGCGGTGCGGGTGGGGGAGGCCGAACGGTTTGTTAGGACAGAACAGGGATAGATGAACATGACCGAACCCGAAACTCTCATCCCCAAGCACGGCGGCTACCGCAACCTGAAGAGCTTCCAGATGGCGCAGCTCGTCTACGACGTCACGGTGCGGTTCTGCGACCGCTACATTGATCGCCGCAGCCGCACCCACGACCAGATGGTGCAGGCCGCGCGCAGCGGCGTCCAGAACATTGCCGAGGGCAGCATGGATTCGGGGACGTCGAAGAAGATCGAGATGAAGCTGACGGGTGTGGCGCGCGGGAGCCTGGAGGAGCTGAGGCTGGACTATGAGGATTTTCTGAGGCAGAGGGGGCTGCCGCAGTGGCCGCCGGACCATCCCGCGCTGATGCGCTTCAAGGCGAAGCGTTGTTCCACCTTGGACGAGGTGCGTGCGTGGGTGGCGGAAGAGGTGAGACGAGCGCGGACAAGCACGGACGAACAAGGACAGCCCTCTGAGGCTAGAGCGCCCGTGTCGGTCGGTGTGAGTCCGTGGGACCCGCTCTTCCCCCCGACACTGGTGGCCAACGCCGCGCTCTCCCTTCTGAATGTCACCTGTTATCTCCTGGACCGCCAGCTCGCCTCTCAAGCTGCCGCCTTCGAGCGGGAGGGCGGGT
>CAZEPA010000080.1:0-11285 GCA_964513955.1 uncultured Anaerolineae bacterium
GCTCAGCCTTCCGGTCGGACGGCGCCGGCGCAAGGAAGGCATCTCTGTGGCGGATGGCGTCGTCACACCGGAGGTGTGACCTACGATGCAACGGGGTTGGGCGACAGCCGAGGCCCGCCCCTGTTCCTTATCCCGGCGCGGCGACCAGCGCGGCCTGCTCTTGAAAGACCTGGCTGATGATGTCTTCCACCGGCGGTTCCTGGATGGTGACGTCGTCCACCTGGAAGGCGGCCAGGAGGCGCGCGGCATATTCTGAGGTGCGCCCACGCGGCACGCGCAGCGTGGCTTCGATGTCTTCCACGGATTCCACTTCGCCAAAGTCGAGCAGTTGTTCGCGGCTGACCGGCTGGCGGAAAATCACGTGCAGCAGCTTGTAGGGCGCCACCTGCTCCACCAGCCCGCGTAGATCGCCGTCGAAATAGGTCTGGCCCTTGTTGATGAGAACGATGCGCCGCGTGAGC
This sequence comes from uncultured Anaerolineae bacterium, assembly GCA_964513955.1. GTDB lineage: Bacteria > Chloroflexota > Anaerolineae > SSC4 > Amarolineaceae > Amarolinea. The sequence goes on from CAZEPA010000080.1 coordinate 462, forward strand.
GCAGTGACGTCGCCCATGTAATGGCTGGTCAGGATGACGGTGGCGCGGTAGCGCTGATTATACTCGGCTATGAATTGCCGAATCTTTACCTGCATCGTGACATCGAGGCCGATGGTTGGCTCGTCCAGGAAAAGCACGCGCGGGCGATGAAGCAGGGCCGCCGCCAATTCGCACTTCATGCGCTCGCCCAGGCTCAGCTTGCGCACCTGTTTGGTCAGCAGCGGGCTGAGATCGAGCAGCTCTGTCAGTTCGCCCATCGTGTGCTTGAACTGGGTGTCATCAATCTCGTAGATAGCCTGGTTGACCAGGAAGGATTCGATCGCCGGCAGATCCCACAGGAGTTGATTTTTCTGTCCCATGACCAGGGTAAATTGCTTGAGGAAATCCTTGCGCCTTTCCTGCGGCTTGAAGCCAAGCACGGTGGCCTGACCGCTGGTTGGATAGAGCAGGCCTGACAGCACTTTCAAGGTGGTCGTCTTGCCGGCGCCGTTCGGCCCGAGAAAGCCAACCATCTCCCCTTCCTGAATTTCAAAACTGACGCCGTCTACGGCTTTCACCGTTTCGTAGCGCCGGCGCACAAATGATTTGAGCGAACCGACGAAGCCAGGCTCTTTGTGATGAACCTGGTAGTATTTGCACAGTTGCTGCACGCTAATTTGGGCCATTGTCTCCTGCCAGGTTCATTGCCGCGCGAAGGTGTAGCCTCGAAAGGACAATTCTTCGAAGCCTGCTTGGCGCAAAACGTTCTGCGCAGCCGCTTGTTGGTGAGTCGCATGCGCGATGATGGCCGCGAAGCCGCGCGCGCTGAATTCGTTGCACGTGCGCTGCACAAGCCAGCGGCCGATGCCCTGGCGCTGCAGGTCTTCTTGCACGGTCGCCTCCAGCAGATAGGCGCGCGGCTTGCCCTCGACGGCAAGCGACGCAGGCAGCGCGGCCAGCCGTACGGTCGCACACGGTTTCGGTTCGCCGGGGAGAAACGCCGACAGCGACCAGGGCTTGCCCGCGGTCTGCTCCATGATGCAGCGCAGACGGATGGCCGGCGTATTCTCAGGCATCGGTTGGCCCAAAATACACTGGTAGCTCAGCACGCGGGCGGTGAGAAGGTATCCAGCCTCACTGAGCGCGCTCAATCCGTAGAAATCCTGCCCGTTGGAGATGCCGACGCCGGCGTGGTAGAAGGGGTAGCCGGCCTGTGGATGCCAGGCATAGATGGTGCGAACGCCAGCCGTGCGCAGGAATCTCTCCGCCGCGGTCAGCAGCGCAGCGCCTACATCTACACGGCCGGGCGGAAAGGCCAGGAAGCGGACAAAACCGGCCGGCGTCGCGGGGGCTGCAGTGAGCCGGCCGGTGCAGGCATGCACAAAACCAATCACGACATTGCGATTGCGCATGACCAGCCAACCGGCCGCATCATTCTGCAGGTCCGCCGCATACAGGGTCCCTTGCTCATTCAACAAGCCCAGCCGTCGAAACGACTCGACCGTGACGGGCGCGCTGAAAGGCGCCTGGGCCAGCGCTTCGTTAACCAGGGCTACGACCGCGGGTAGGTCGCTTTCTTGCAGAAGCATCGCATCCAATTCGAGCATGTTTGCATTACCAGGCTGGGGGCAGTCGAACAAGGGCCATCGCCGCGCCTCTCTCGTGCGTGTTAGGCCCGGCGGCGGATCAAGAGCAGGAGAATACAGCCGGCCGCGATGACGGTCACGGCGACGACCAAGCCGCTGAAGACGGCGTTTTGCCAAAGCCGCGGCGTCAGCAGGCCGACGCCGCCCAAGATCGCGCTGATCGGCAGCGCGGCCGTCAGCAGCAGGTGGATGGCCAGTGTTTGCGGCGACGGACGATGCGCCTTGTCGTTGAGCAAGCGGTTGACGCGCACCAACGCCCACAGCGGATATGCCGCGCCGAGCAGGATCAGCGCACTACCGATGACAACGAGCAAGATAGCCATCTCAGGTTCCTACGCCTCTCCGTCTTCCAGGTGAGCGGTGTCGTTATGCAGATCGAGATAGAAGTGTCCTTCGCGAAAGCGCACGCGGCTGAGCGCGGTATTTCCGCCGATCCACAGGTTGTGCATGGTGAAGAGATCAAGCCCCAGCGCAGCCGAAATCAACGCACGGATGGACGCCCCGTGCGACACCAGCAGGATGTTTTGACCGTGATAGCGCGCCGCCACCTCCTGCGCCACGGCCAGGGTGCGTGCGCGCAGCTCGCTGTACGTTTCACCGCCGCCGCGGCGCACATCCGCGCGTGCGTTCATCGCCGCCCATTCTTCTGGAAAACGGGCCTTGATCTCAGGCGTGGTCAGCCCAGCCCACACCCCAATGTCAGACTCGCGCAGGCCCAGGTGGGGCGCGGGCGCCAGGTGCAAATAGGAACCGATCACCCGCGCCGTTTCCATGGCTCGCTGCGCATCGCTGCTGATGATCTGTGTAATCGGGTAGCGGCGCAGCCGTTTGCCGACGCGGTGCGCCTGTTGACGGCCCAGGTCGCTCAGGAGGGTGTCAGCTTGCCCTTGCCAGCGCCCTTCGTGATTCCATTCAGACTGTGCATGGCGCAGCAGCCAGAGGGTGGTAAGTTCAGATGGCATAGGACGATGGCTCAGGTTTTTGCTTTCTCGGCTTCGAGTTCAATTTCGCCTGCGACCGAAAAATCCGCCGCCGGGAAGGAATCATTCAGCCATTGGCTGAACAACGCCTTCTGTGCATCCGTGGCCGCAGCGGCTGGCTGCACCAACAAGCGGTTGAACGGCCGCGTCCCCAAGACAACCACTGCCTGGCGCAGTTCATCGCGACGGAACAAGGTCAACGTAACCTGGTCTCCAGGGCGATAGTCATCCAGTCGGCGGTTCAGGGAAGCTGCGGTCACGCGCAGGCCATCCAGGGCCAGCAGTTCGTCGCCCGGCGCCACGTCCGCGGCGGCGCAGGCGTCATCCGCAAATACCGCGCTGATCAGCGAGCGCCCGTCTTTTTCCTCTACACGCAAGCCCAGGCCCGATTTGGGCGCAGGCTCATCGTCCTCCGCGTGGTCGGGCCTGGCGTTCTGATAACCGAGGCGCAGCTGCAGCCCGGCGTAGGCCAGGAAGTCGCCAAACGGTAGTTCGTCCGTTCCGCGCACGTAACGCTCGAAGAAATCAGCCAGGGAAAGGCCAGCCGCCGCCTCGACGACGGCCTGAAATTCGATCTCAGGCAGCCCGCGGCCCGCCAGCGCATAGTCTTGCCACAAACGGCGCATCACCTCATCCAGGCTGCACTGACCATCGCTGTGCTGGCGTAAGTGGAGATCGAGCAGCATGCCCAGCAGCGCGCCCTTGTTGTAATAGGAGATGGAGGTGTTCTGCGTATTTTCGTCCGGACGATAGAACTTGATCCAGGTGTCGAAGCTGGCCATCTCGACGCTCTGCAGGCGGCGGCCAGGCGTCTGCTGCAAGCGCAGAATGCGCTTGGCCGTCTCTTCCAGTACATGGCTGGCTGTCCACAGGCCAGCGCGACGCAGGATGAGCAGCTCGAAATAGGAAGTCCACCCTTCCATGACCCAGAGCAGCCTGGTGTAGACTTCTTGATCATAGTCAAAGGGCATGAAAACGGCAGGCATGATGCGCTTGACGTTCCAGGTGTGGAAGAACTCATGCGCCAGTAGGGCCAAGACCTGCTGGCGATACTCCTTGTCATCCACAAAACTCCAGCGCACCACGCCGTTGCTGCTGGAATTGCGATGCTCCAGCCCGCCGCGGCGCTGATCGCTGGCATGAATGATGAACAAGTATTCGTCATAGGGCAAGCCCCCGAAGATGGCCCCGGCGGTCTCCACGATTTTCTGCGTATCGGCTGCCAGGCGCGCCAGGTCTTCGTTGCCGTGGCCATAGAACGCGAGGCGATGCGGCTTGCCCATCGCCTCAAATTCAACCACCCGATGAGCGCCGATTTCGGTGGGGCAATCAATCAGGTGATCAAAGTTCTGCGCGCGGAAGCGGTGATCGGACGCGCCCGGCACGGCCGGCAGCGGCGTGTCAATGCGCCAGCCAGGGTAGGGCGCGATGACCAGCTCACACGGCAGGTGCTGGGCGCCGTTCACGCGCATAAAAACCGTTGCGCCGTTGAAGTAGCCGTGCGTGCTGTCCAGATGGCTGGTGCGCACCGATAACTCGCCCGCGTACACCTGGTAGCTGATGGTGACGCGGTCTGCGCCGGCGGTTTCCACCGACCACTGATTCTTGTTGACCTTACGCCACGACCGTTCGTGGCCGGCGCCGTCCGTTGCGGCAAAACCTTGCACATGGCGCGCGTACTCACGCACCAGGTAGGAGCCAGGCGTCCATGTGGGCATGGCAAACTCGACCGTTGCCTGATCAAGGTCGGCGACGGTCAAGCGGACATGAAATAGATGGGTCACAGGGGATGGCATCGCAAGCTCATAGGTTAGGAGCATGTTTTGTACGTCTCGTCAGGTTTGATCGTGTGGGATGGTGGCCTCCATCGGAAGCCGCGTCGTGCAGCCGATCAACGAAATTGGGCATGCACAGCGCGGCGCTCATTCTACCCTAATCCGCCATGAACCGCAAAGCGTGAGAAGTGGTCGGATGGCGTGTGCGCAACCAACGCCGCCCGACTACGAGGTGGAAGGTCACATCGGGCCTGAGGGCCGGGGAGGGGCTGGCATTTCGCAGTAGGCGTATTTCAGGCTTGCAACGCAGCTCACGCAGGTGGGCTTGGCAGCGGTTGCCGCGATTTCCATTGCCCAACCTGCCGCCAGTTTGCAATGCGCCCCGCCTTGCCAGCGCTTTTGACATCCAGGACGTTTCGATTTATCATCCCTGCCTATGCGTTTTGTCAAAACGACGGGTGGGTGGCTCCTGCTCGTTTTTCTGCTGACTGCGCCGGCATGGGCGCCGCTGACTGCTTCCGGCTGGTTTCAAAACCACGACGGATTTTTGCCCATCTACCATCTCGAAGATCTCGCTGCGCACGGCCGCTGGGGCTGGCTGCCCACCCTGGCCGCGCCAGCCGACTTTTGGCGCGGCGAAGGGCCGTTGCCTTATGCGGTGGCGCGGCTGTGGCTGCCGCTGGGCGCCGTCGCGGCCATCAAGCTCACGTTGATCTTGGCCCTGATCGTCGGGCCGTTTGCCCTCTATCTGACTGCGCGATCCCTGTGGGGCGCGCGGCCTGCGCTGATCGCTGCCGTGCTCTTTGCCTATTTCCCCTCCACGCTGACAGCTGTCTATCAAAGCGGCGCGCTGGGCGAGGTGGTCGTCATGGCCTTACTTCTCTGCCTTGCGTGGGCCTTGCGCCGCGTCATGTCGCAGTCATCCGTGGGGCGGGCGCTGATCGTGATGCTGCTGATGGCGGCCCTGGCCTGGACGCAGGCCGGCCTGGCTTTGCTCGGTTGGTTGGCGCTCAGCCCGCTGGCGCTGATAGCCCCCGCCTCTGGGCGGGCGCGCCGCGTGACCTGGCTCAGCCTGACGTTGGGCGGCGTGCTGGGGCTGGCGACTCGTTTCGCCTGGCAAGGCGCATCCGCAGCGGCGCCTGCCGCTTTTGCGGATCATGCCGTCTATCTTTTTCAACTGTTCACCGCTGCGCCCGGCTTTGGCCTTGGCCAACCTGGCTGGCACGACCGACTCAACTTTTCCCTGGGATTGGTGGGGCCTGGGCTGGCGCTCTTGGCCTGGTGGCCGGTCGAGCGCGGCGCAATCACCGCTGCAGCGATGCACATGCAGACGTGGCGGAGGGCGTGGGCGCTTATCGCGTTGCTTGGGCTGGCCGCAGCCGTCATTCCACTTCCGCTGGGCGGCCTCCTGACATACCCCTGGCAAACCCGGGGATTGGTCGGCCTGGCGCTGTGCAGCCTGGCAGCCATCGGCGTCAGCCGTTTCCCAGGGCTGCAGAGTTGGCCGTTGCTCAGCGCCTGCCTGACCTTGATTGCCCTCGCCGCCTATCCCAGCCTGGCGGTGAACAGCGTCCCGCCGCCGTCGCGGCCCGCGCCGCTCGCCATCTACCGAACCGTCGGCCCACAGACTGATCTCCGCCGCGACGGCAGCATCATGGTCGCGGACATGGTCACCGCGGGCGAGCTGCAGGCCGGGCAGATGGTCAGCGTAACACTGACCTGGCAAGTCTTGCAGCCGCCTGACTTCGACTATAATCTCTACCTGCACGTGCTGGATGCCAATGGGCAGCGTTGGGGACAGACGGACGCGCAGCCGGTGGCCGGGCAGCCGATGACCCAATGGGCCGTGGGCAGCGTTTACACCGGCGCTGTCGCCGTCGCCATCGACGCGGCGGCGCCGGCGCCATTGCACCTGGCCTGGGGTCTTTACAACTGGCAGACGGGCGTTCGCCTACCGGCCGTCGAGGCCGCCCCGTGATCGTGGGCTTGATCTTGACGAGCCAGCCGCCGCTGGAACTCAGCATGACGCCAGAAACCCTGTGGATGCATCCTTGATGACCAACGAGTCGCCTACCTTTGCCCTTCCCCCAGTAGATGAAGATGCTCAAGTGATCACGGCCGGTCAGGAAGCCGATCCAATATGAAACGCGACCATTTTCTTCCACTCGTGGCGCTGGCGCTGCTGGCGCTGCCCGCTCTGGCCCCTTTTGCCCAACCCGGCTACTTTTGGGGCGCGCACGATGCCCGCCACAACGTCTACTTTCTCTTCGAGTTTGACCGCGCCTGGCAGGACGGCATCTACTTCCCGCGCTGGGCGCCCGATTTTACCTTTGGCTACGGCTACCCCTTCTGGATTGTCTACGCGCCGCTGGCAACCTACCTGGGTCAGGCCTTTCACCTGCTCGGCTTTGGCTGGGAGGCATCGGTCAAGTTGGTCCTCTGCCTCAGCATCGTAGCTTCCGGCCTGGCCATGTACGGCTTTGTGACAAGCTGGGCTGGCCGGCGCGCAGGCCTGGTCGCGGCCGTGGCTTATATCTACATTCCCTACCACCTCGTTGATCTTTACGTCCGCGCCGCGCTGGCCGAATCGGTCGCGCTCGTCTTTTTGCCCCTCTGCCTGTGGGCCTTTCGGGAGACGGTAATCCGGCCGCGGCTGGCCGCGCTGACGGCCGCCGCGCTGGCCTTTGGCGGATTGATGCTCACCAGCAACCTGGTTGCGCTCGTTTTTGCCTCGGTTTTGGCCGCTTACCTGGCGATGCATGTGCTCCGTCGCCTCAACGCCGCACAGCCCTGGCGCGACTGGTCCTCTGCGTCCACCCTGCCGCTGCTGGGCAACCTGCTGCACCTGTCGCTGACGCCGCTCCTGGCCCTGGCCCTCGGCTTTGGCCTTAGCGCCGCGTTCAGCCTACCAGCCTTGACTGAGTTCCGGTTCGTCAATCGTGAGCAGTGGTATGGCCAATACTACAACCCGTTCAATCATTTCATCTATTGGTCCCAGCTCTTCAGCCCAACGTGGGGCTTTGGTATCAGCATCCCCGGCCCGGATGATCGCCTCAGCTTCCAACTCGGCATGGCGCCAACCCTGCTGAGCGTGCTTGGCCTGGCCGCGGTCTTGACTCGTCGTACGCTTGGCTCGACGCCCGCGGCCTCCGCGGCCCGTACGACGTCCGCCGATCTGCGCGCGGAGGCCTGGTTTTTTGCCGCTTTGTCCGTGGTGGCTGTCTTTCTCATGCTGCCTGTTTCAGCCTGGGCCTGGCAGGCCTTGCCCAACGTCAAATTTGCCCAGTTCCCCTGGCGCTACTTGATGTTAACCGCGGTGGGCCTTGCGATTCTGCCGGCCATGTTAGTCGCCGACAAGCCGAAACTGGCCGCAGCCAAGCCGCCCATCACCGCCGACGAGGATCAGACCGCGACCGGGGCGCACGTGTGGCGCAGTTTCGTGGCCCTGGGCCTGTGCGGCTTGATCCTGCTTGGCAGCTATGCCTATCTGCAGGTGGAAGTGGCGGCGCCAACTCCAGAGCAAGGACCGGTATCTTACGCGGCGCTGATGCGCTTTGAGCAATCGGCGAATGAGATGACCGGCGTTTCTGTGTTTACCGACGTTATTCCCACCTGGTCGGCCATGGCCGAAGACTATGTCCACGGTCGCCCGGTGACGACGCATGTAGATTACAGCCGCGTGCCGCAGAACGCCACCCTGGCCGTGGATGTGCGTGAGTACGGCAGCGCGCACGAGTTGGTGTGGGTTCACAGCGGCGAGCCGGATCAGCGTCTGGTTTTCAACGTGGCCTATTTCCCCGGTTGGACGGCCTACCTCTACGCAGACGACAACAACCGGCCGGGGCGCCTTCTGCGCAAGCTGACCTTGAGTGAAAAGGACATCATCGCTCCGTATGGTCAAATTGCCGTCCCGTTAGAGCCAGGGGAATTCTTCTTGCTGTTGCGTTTTGAAGATACCCCGGTGCGCGTGCTCGGGAAGGCGCTGAGCATTTTTTCGGTGGTCGCGCTGCTGATCGCCTGGGGCATGCGCTGGCGTTGGCGCGCGCCGCTCCGCCGACCAAACTAGCAGCCCGACGCTGCGAGCTGGCGCGTGGTCATCGGCAGTGTGCGACTTCGATGGGAAAAGGAATCTCATGACGAACGCTTGGAAGGCAGTGGTTGGCGACACGGTTGAGGGGTGGGGGCCGTACGTCGGAGCCTTGATCACCCCGGCGGAAGTTGCCGCGCTCGCCACCGCCTACGGTGAGCCGCAGCGTCGGCTTTACCGGCTGGCGGCCGACGAATTCCTCCTGATCACCCGACGCGTGAAAACCGTGGATCGCCGCGGCGAGATTGCCGTTTGCTTGCGTCGCGCCAACGGCTATTATCTGCTGCACACCAAAGACCTCTACCCCGGCTTTTATCGCCTGCCCACCGGCGGCATCTTCTGGCATGAAGAGGTTATCAAAGCGTTGCATCGCGAAGTGCGCGAGGAAACAGGGCTCACCCTGCACAATCTGCGTTTCTTGGCCGTCATCGGTTACGAGATGCACTTACACGAACACCTGGTTCCCTTCGTCACCTATTTGTGGTACGGCGAAGAGGCGGGCGGCACTTTGGCCGCGGATGGCGTAGAGGTCGCTGGCTTCAGTGAACTGCCGCTGACCAGCTTTGCCTGGATTGCCCAACGCCTACGCGACATCCCTCCCCCGCGCGAGGCCTGGGGCGCCTGGCGGGCCATCGCCCACGAGGTCGCGCAGGAGCTGCTGAGCAACCCATGAATGCTGCCTCTTCCACGCGTGAACGCCTGACCTGGTTAGGATGGCTCTTGATCCTGACAACTCCCGCCTGGGCGAGCCTGCTGGCGCCCGGCTACTTTTTTGGCGCGCACGATGCGCATCACAGCGTTTTCTACCTGCTTGAATTTGACGCCGCCATCCGCGACGGCGCCTGGTGGCCGCGTTGGGGGCCGGATCATGCCATGGGCTACGGCTACCCGCTTTGGGTAGTTTACGCTCCCTTTGCCTACTACACAGCGGAAGCCTTTCACCTCTTGGGCTTGGGGCTGACCAATGCGGTCAAGGCAACCTTTTTGCTCGGTTTTCTCTTGAGCGCATCCGGCATGTTCCTGCTGGTGCGCCGCTGGTGGGGAAACGGCGCTGGCTTGATTGCCGGTCTGCTCTACACCTACGCGCCCTACCATTTCGTCAACATCTACGTGCGCGCTGCGCTCGCCGAGTTTTGGGCCATGGCCTGGTTCCCCTGGATCATCCTGGCCTGGGAGCGGCTGCTGGACAAGCCGCATGACCGCCGCCGCCTGGCGGCCGCCAGTGTGAGCCTGGCGGCGCTTTTCATCAGCCACACCGCCGTGGTGCTCTTTTTTACGCCCTGGTTGGCCGTCTATCTCCTCTTTCGCCTTGTCTGGCCTTCAATCGTCGCCAGGACGCGACCGCCGGCCGAGCGAGCGGTGCGCGCGCGGTGGGTTCCCCTCTTTTCGCTGCTGGCTGCTGGTTTGTTGGCGGTGGGCCTGGCAGCGATCTTCCTCATCCCACTGCTGGCCGAGCAGCGTTTCATCGGTCAAGCCGTTTGGCTGCGCGACACCTACCAGGTGGAACGCAACCTGGTCTATTTCTTTCAACTTTTTGCCAATTCCTGGGGCTTTGGGTACAGCATAGACGGCCCTGGCGACGGCATGAGCTTCCAGTTAGGCCTGGCGCCTCTGCTCCTGGCCCTGGGCGGCGCCTGGTTTGGGCTGCGCCGCGCCGGACGGCAGCGCGGCCTCGTCGTCTTCTTTCTGCTCTCCGCGGCCATCGTCGCCGGGCTGATGCTCACACCGGCGGCGGCGCTTTGGCGCGTACTGCCCCTGGCCGATCTGCTCCAGTTTCCCTGGCGCATGCTGGCGCTCACCTCCTTTTGCCTGGCGATTGTGGGCGGCGCCGGGGTGCAGTTCCTCGCCGCGCCGCATGGTCCCGGCACATCCGGCCAGCGCAGCGCCGCGCTGGCGCCTCTCGCCCTCTTCATCATCTTGGCCAGTGCGGCCTTTTTGCAGCCGCAGTGGACGCCAATCACCGCGCGCGATGAAAGCCCGCTGGCTATCATGGACTTTGAGCTCCTGCATCCCGACATGATCGGCCAGATGAAGGACACCGAGCAATCGTTCACGGAGACGCCCTTGCTGTCGCAGTATCTGGCGGAGCAGCCGCTGCAGCGGGCGGCCATTGTGGAGGGCGCAGGCACGGTGACGACGCTCCACGTTGGCGCGCAGTCGGGTCGCCTGCGCGTGAACGCCGCCACCCCCGTGCGCCTGGTCTACTATACCTATAACTTCCCTGGTTGGACTCTCACCATAGATGGGCAGCCGGCCGCCATCGAGCCGGTAGCGCCCTACGGGCTGATCGGCTTCCAAGTGCCGGCTGGCGTCCACGAGGTCACGCTGCGCATGGGCGCCACCCCTGCGCGCCGCGT
>CAZEPA010000081.1:0-11272 GCA_964513955.1 uncultured Anaerolineae bacterium
CGGCTGCGGATCAGCCCGCAGATGCCAGGCCAGGTATTCAATCGCCTCGCGCCAGCGCCCAGTCATGCGCAGCACATGGCCTACCTGCGCCGGCCGCAAGCGGCTCTTCAATCCCTTGCGATAGATCTCATTCTTGAACCGGTAGGCTCCCTGGTGGATTTTCAGCGCGCCGCACAACTGGAGACGGTCGGCGCCGGTACGCGTGATCGGCTGGCGGGCGCGTCGCTGCGGCAGCTCGCCGCGCTCGATGATGTCGAGCAGATCCAACAAGGTGTCGGGGTCTTCTTCGATCAGTTGAATCGCTTCACGGATGGGCGCCTGAGCCTCGTCGGTGCGCCACAGGCGTTCGACCGCGCGGGTCACGACGGAGGCCGTGACCTGCGGCCGCTGATAGCCGCGCACCGCTTCGGCGCACCAGGCGCACAATCGCGGCAGCAAGTAGCAGTCGCCGCTCGCCCATTCCAGCAAGTTGTCCAGGGCGTGATCAGAGGCATGCGCCCCGTACGCGGTCAGGGTGGCGGATGCCAACTCTCGGCTCTCTGCATCGGTCAGGGATGGCACCAGGATCGGCTTCGCGATATTGAAAGGTGAGGTTGCGCCGCTCGATAGTCCCGCCAGGTTCATGCCGCCTGTGACCACCACGACCAGGCGCGGGCCGAACTGAATCATCTGTTCGTTGTACGCTGAACGCAGCGAGACGAGCAGACTGTAGACCAGGTCCTGCGGGATGGATTGCAGGTGATCAATCAAGAGCACCAGGTGTTGGGCGCGCTGCTGCAGACACGCCAGCAGATGGTTCTGGAAGTCGCGGCTCGACAGGCCAGGCGCGGAAGGCGCAGGCAGAGAGAGGCCGGGGGCCTCGCTCATCAATTTGGCCAGGCTGGCAAAAAATGTCGTTTCATCGTCCGAGCGCGCCTGCCACAAGTCCACATAGATGCCTTCGGCCAGACCGCCCATAGGAATTTCACGCAGGACATCGTGCAGCAGGGCTGTTTTCTCGTGCCGCGGCGGGCCAAGCAGGACCACATAATCCAGCCGGCGGATGCGCGCGAGGATGGCCTGGATCAGGTAGTCATGGCGGATGCGCATCCGCTTAAACGTGGTGTGGCCGTCATAGGGCACGAGCGAGAAAGCGGGGTCAACGGGCATCGTTACAGCCCCTCGCGCCGGAGTTTGCGCAGCAAGAAATCGGGATCATATTTCTCCGTCAGCACATGTGGGAACACGGGGGTGGCAAAACGATACTCGCGACCGCTGGCAGCAAAAGTGCCGGCCATCTCCAGGTTGCGGCAGGCCTGCTCAATGTCGAGCACGCGCGTATTCACTGCGCGCCGCGCCAACGCCGCGTCGATGGCTTCCAGGTCAAAGGCGCGTTCACCGCCATACTCGGCCATGATGGCAAAGACGATCACCTTTTCCAAGTGCGTAGTGTTGTCCATGAAGGTGCCGAGCACGAAGGTGCGAAAATCCTCGTTTGCATACACATCGGTCAGGTAGGCCGGCGTCAATACCCGGCTGTCCTCCTGATCCAGGCGTTCAACCAGCGCCTGACAGTAGAATTGAATCAGGTTAGGTTGCCCGGCGGTCTCGTCATAAATACGGTTAACAATTTCGCTGCGCTGTTCAAAGTGCACGCGCAGTTTTTCCAGCGGGCCAGTGATCATGTCATTGGCCTGGTCGCGGCTCAGTTCTCTCAGCCGGATGTCCTTGGCGAAGTTGTAGAGGGGCGAATCGAGGTTGTTGCCGGCGCGCATCAGGTCGCGAAAACCGGCGATGATGTAGCGACAGTGCCCCAGGTTGCTGGAGGCGCGCAAGCCGTGGAGCAAGGCGCCGTCGGTGTAGTGCCAGGCCAGCAGAGAATCGAACTCGTCGAGCAGGAAGATCAGGCGGCCGCCAAAGCGCCGCGACATGCGTTCCAGGAAATTGGGAAAGAAGATCGGAAACTGCCGATTGTCCAGGCGCGCCAGCTCCGGCGGGTGCAGCTTGCGCACGATCTCACGGACAAAATCGTTCGGCGACGCGATCGCGCTGCAATCCATAACGATGATGCGATCCTGCGCCCGTTCATCGCCGCTTTCCTGCGCCGCGGCGCGCAGCCGGCGCTCAATCTCACGCAGGAGGGAGGTCTTGCCGATGCGGCGGATGCCCATGATGGCAAAGTTGCTGGTGCTGCCCTGCAGGATGCGGCGCAGCTCCAGATCGCGACCGAAGAAGCGCGATCCGCTGACCGGTTTGCTCGTTTCGTAGGGCGTCAAGAGGCTGAGCGCCATTTGCTGGCTAAGGCGATCGAGCAGTTCACCGGTGGGGCGCCGTGACTCGCGCACCGCGTCCTGGTCGGCCTGATCGAGCACCAACGCGGGGAGCAGGGTGCGCTGCAGCGCAGCGCGCAGACCGGCGCCTGCGCCCTCCACGAGCAGAATGGGATTGCGTTCAGCCAGGTTGCGCAGGCGGATCAGCTCGGCCAGGCTTTGCGCCAGTTCGCGTTCAGGCAGCGCGGCCAGGTCGTGACTGCGCACCCAGATCACCGGCGAGCGGTCGGAGAAGCGCAGCTTCCAGGCCGAGAAGTCAACCAGGTAGATGTGAAAACCGAGGAATTCCTCGTGCAAACGCACCCGGTAATCGAGCGCGTCATCGAGGAAGTGCAGAAAGGCGGGCATCTCCTGGCGCCACGAGAGTCTGACATTCGTCATGCGCGGAACTCTCCCGGTTGGCAAGGACAACGATTTGTGGTACGGCGGCTGTGCAAGGGTGACATAAACACCAGGCCTGGTCGTTGAATAACCCGCGGTCAAGGATACACGATATTGCGATGCGCGTCAAGCGCAAGTTGCCGGTGGGGTGCATTTCAAGTATGTTGGAGATGCACAAGAAGCTGGCGGCCGAGCAGACGCATGGCGACTTTGGCCGCAGCCAAAGCGCCGAGCATGTCAAGACCGCGCTGCAGCGCCAGGTCGAAGCGACGGATGGGCAGGTTGATGCGCTGGTGTATGCGCTCTACGGGTTGACGGCGGAGGAGATCGCCATCGTGATGGGCGCAGGAGGGTGAGATCCACCGCGCTACGAATGCAGCCAGGCGATGATGCGGCCACGAATGCGTGTGAGCCGATCACTCGAGATGCGGCCCAACCTGGCTTCGATAACCGCGGAGTCTACCGTGGTAAGCCGAGCTGCGCGAATGACGGAACCGGTCTTCAGGCGGCTAATGGCGAAGTCAGGATCGGTCGGCTGAACGACCACATCGAAGTCCGGTAAGGCCTGGTAAACACGGGAGGTCACCAGAGCGAGCAAAACATCGGCGTGACGTCCTGGCGTGAGGGCAACAACCAAAGCTGGACCGAGTTTGTCTTGCTGGAGGTCAGCGTGTGGGGAAAGCGGACTAAGACGATGTCGCCCGGTTTCATCGGATGTACACCTCTTCGGCGTCGTTGATCGTGTACGCGACGTCGTCATCTGTATCACGAAAGAATTGACTAAGCGACAGCGCCTTCCACTGCGCCTCAGTCCACTCAAGATACTGCATCGGGATTTGATGTCTTGCTAGAATGAAGGCTGTAAAGTCTGCGATTTCGTTGATGATATGGTCGGGCAATTCATTCAGTTGCCGGCTCAGTTGTTCTCGAATATGAAGTGCGCTCATCGTGCCTCCTTACCCAGTCGCCATGGTGGGATTGTACTTGTCCAGCGCATTTTTGACACGCACGACCGCATAGTCAGCCTGGTGGAGCGCATGCAGTTTGAGTCCCGCTGCGCCGTTTTCATTGACCATCTTGGGCGCTTGTGCTACAATCGGCCTCGTCAGGGCACGTTTGGTGGCATATCTATCGCGTGACACGGGTAGAAACGCCGAGGAGTCAGGCCATGATCGGACTAGAAGCACTGCAGGCCGTTCGGTATGTCAATGTGAAGAACAAGCGATACGTCGTCGTCGAAGCCGGTGACTGGGAAGCGCTCATCGAATGGCTTGAGACTTTCATGGTCTTCCGACTGCTAGGGTAGGCGATTTGAGGACGCTCAGAGATAATTTGACGTTAGGTGATCAGATGAGCAAGGAATCGTGGGGTCAGCCGGCCCACCATGAATTGATGGATACCCCAGGAAACGTCGCCAGCGAGCTGGTTAGCCTTGGCGATAAGCTCCCGGCTGATCTACTGCTGGATTCTGTGGCGCTGGCTGACCTGCAAAAACGGCTATGCGTATGGGCTACAGAGCAATCAGAAATGGATGCTCTGTACCTGCACGGGTCGGTGGCTGGCGGACGTGGTAATCACTTGAGTGACGTGGATGTCGCTATCCTCGCGCAACGGGAGCTGCCCAGGAAACACTTGTGGCGCCTGGAAGATTACTGGGCCGGCCAATGGCCCGCATGGCTTGATCTTCGGGTCCTCAACCTGGCCCCACTGAGTTTTCAGTTTGCCGTCATCACGCGCGGTCAGCGGCTTTGGACCAGAAAGATAGACCAGATTGCCGATTATGAATCTTGGGTACGCCGCTCCTACTGGGACCTGTTACCGTTTCTAGAAGAAGACTGGAATCAATTTACTGCACGTTTGTGGGAGAAACGCAATGAAACTGAACGTCGAGACGATCAAGCTGCGTTTGCGCAAATTAGAGCAGTACATCGGCGAATTAGAGAAACACCAGACCGCGCCACTTGAGGCTTTCCAGCGTGATTTTACGGCACAGTTGGCTGCAGAGCGTGCCTTTCAGGCGGCGGTCGAGAGTTGTGCGGACATCGCCAGCCACGTCGTCTCGGTATACGACCTTGGTCAGCCGCAAGCACAACGGGACATGTTCCTCTTGCTGGCAAGAGCAGGCTATCTCAAGCACGATTTTGCCGACACCATGGGTCAATTGGTCGGATTGCGCAACCGCCTTGTGCACCTCTATTGGGATGTAGACATCGAGCGACTTTATGAATACCTGCATGAAGATACTGACTATCTCCGCCAGTTTCGTGATTTTGTTTTGAGGCTGGTAAGAGCCGAGGAAGAAGCACCGTCAGTGAAGGATGAAGAGTTCAACGAATGATCCAAGTTCTCTTCATTTGCCTGGGCAACATCTGCCGCTCGCCCATGGCCGAAGCGGTCTTCCGCCGCCTGGTGACGCAGGCCGGTCTGCAAAACAAGATTGATATCCTCTCAGCAGGCACGAGCCAGTGGCACGTGGGCGAGGAAGCGCACCGCGGCACGCTGGCGGTTTTGCAGCGCGCGGGCATCGCGCACCATGGCCGCGCCCGCCAGGTCACGACCACCGACCTGCGCGTGGCCGATTACGTGATCGCTATGGATCAGGATAACCTCTTCGACCTGCAGCGCCTTGATACTCGCGGCGATCTTCCCGGCAAGGTGTACCGTTTGTTGGAGTTCGCTCCCTCCAACTTTCCCCGTGACGTGCCCGATCCCTACTATGACAATAACTTCGCCTACACCTATCAGCTGGTGGATGCTGGCTGCCGCGGCCTCCTGGCTTTTTTGCAGGAAAGACTGAAATGACCAAACGCGAACGACTGGGCATTATCACCGACGGCGCTTTCAACGCAACGCTGACGGCGCGGCTGGAGGTTGGGGTTTCCACGGAAGGCTTGAGCATCGGCAGCTTCGTGATCGTGGAGGGCGAGGATCATCTCTACTTTAGCACGATCAGCGATTTACAGTTGCGCGTGACCGACCCCGGCCTGCTCAGCGCGCCGCCCAGCGCGGCCTCCACGTTCGTGCGTGAAGCGCTCACTGGCACCAGCACTTATGCCGTGGTGCAGGTCAAGCCGATGTTGATGATTAAGAAGCCATCGGCCGATCCGTTGGCCTTTGTAGATCAGCTGGCCCGGCCGGAACCGGTGCGCACGATTCCGATGCACTTCGCGATTCTGCGTCACGCGGATGAGAGCGATTTCGAGCTGGTCTTTGGCCGCGAGGGCGGCAAGTTCTTTGCCATGGGCACGCCGCTGGTCGGCGCGGATCTGCCGATCAGCCTGGATCTCGAGCGCCTGCTCGAACGCTCCAACGGCGTCTTCGGTCAGTCGGGCACCGGCAAGTCCTTTCTCACCCGCCTGCTGCTCTGCGGCGTTGTTCACCGCAAGGTGGGCGTCAACCTGATCTTCGACATGCACGATGAGTACGCGTTCGGCAAGCAGTCCGAAGATAAGGTGATCGTCAAGGGCCTCAAGGAACTGTTCGGCACCCGTGTGCAGGTCTGGTCATTGAGTGAAGCGGCCTCGCGCCGCGCCGGCCGCCGCGTGGACGCCACCCTGCGCATTGGCCTCAACCAGATCGAGGCCGACGACATTCTGCTCCTGCGCGAGGAGTTGGACCTCAACGAAACGGCTGAGACCACGATTGCCCTGCTGGAGCGGGAGTTTCAGGGCGAATGGCTCAAGCGCCTGCTCGCCATGGAACCAGGAGAGATGAAGGAGTGGGCCGAGCACGCCAATGCCAGTTCGGCGGCCCTGGGCGCGCTGCAGCGCAAGCTGCACCTGGTGGAGCGTCGGCCGTTCATCGTGCCGCAGGCGGAATTCAAGGCCATTGACGAAATCGTGGCCCTTCTCGATCGCGGTACGCACGTCATTCTGCACTTCGGCAGCGAGGCGCGCAGCCTCGATCACATGCTCGTCGCCAACATCGTCACCCGCCGCGTGCGCGAGCTGTACGTGCAGAAGATCGAGAAGTACATGGAGTCGCGGCAGGAATCGGATGCGCCCAAACCTCTGATGATTACCCTGGAAGAGGCGCACAAGTTCTTGAACCCGCGCGCGGCCCGTCAGACCATCTTCGGCACCATTGCGCGCGAACTGCGCAAGTACCGCGTGACGCTGATGGTCGTGGATCAGCGGCCGAGCGGCATTGACCCAGAAGTGCTTTCACAGTTGGGCACGCGCGTCACCGGCAAACTGACCGAAGAGCGCGACATCGAAGCGGTGTTGACCGGCGTTGCCAACCGCGCCGCCGTGCGCGCGATGCTCGAAGCCCTGGATACCAAGCAGCAGATTCTCATGGTGGGTCACGCGGTGCCGATGCCCATCGTGCTGCGCACCAGGCGCTATGACGAAGCGTTCTACCGCGCCGTCACGGCGGATTCTGCGCCCGAGACTGATCGCGCGCCCGGCCGCAGCTTTACGCAAGATTTGGACGATCTTTTTGGCGGCTGAGCGCGAGATTCTCCGCGGTGCTTTCGTTAGACCCTTCCAGCCGGCCATCCACGAACAGCAAACTCGCTGCGTCATGCATGGCTGCGGTTGGCGAACGCAGAAACGGGAGGACTCGTATGGCAAACCTGAATCGTGTGCAGTTGATCGGCCGCCTGGGCCGCGATCCGGAGGTGCGTTACACTCCGAACGGGACACAGGTCGTGTCATTCTCGATGGCCGTAGATCGAATCTGGAAAGGCCAGGACGGTGAGCGCAAACAGGCGACGGAGTGGTTCAACGTGGAGGCCTGGGGGCATCTGGCCGAAATCAGCCAGCAATATCTGAAAAAAGGTCATCTGGCTTATGTGGAAGGCGAACTTCGCAACGATCAGTGGGTGGATGACAAGGGCGAAAAACGCTCACGTATGAAAATTCACATGAATGGCCTGCAATTCCTGGAACCGCGACGCCAGGATGAGGCGCCGCCCCCGCCGATGGAAGAGCCTGCCACGGAGGAACCGTTCTAGGAAGGAGATTGGAAATCCGAGACCAGAGACCGGAGATAGCAGGGGGAAGTGGTCCTAAATTCCTGTGAATCCTGTTAATCCTGTCCAAATAGGATGGGGTTAACAGGATTTTTCTTTGTGCAGCGGCAGAGATCGCAGGCTCAAGGTGCGATCGCCCACACGGTAAGATGGTCGAAATCCATGCGCACCTGGCCCTGGTCGAAACTAGCGGCAAAGAGGGCCGCACTGCCCGCATCGAACGTGGCGTCTTCGACGGTTGCCAGCACCTGGCCGTTGACAAGGACCTTGAACTCCTTACCGCGCGCCTCGACCCGCAGCCGATTCAAATAGCCAAGTTTGAGGATGCTGTCTGACGGCGTCCAGGGAATGATCTGCTGCCACTGACCGCTGACCAGGCGGGCAAAACTGTACGATCCTTGTGAGGTCAACCCCACGTAGTAAAAATTGCTGTCATCGCGCTGGCGCAGGATCAGGCCATACGCGCCGCCGCTAGGCCCGTCTGTCTGACCCGCGTCCACTTCGATCGCCACATTGTCGTAGCGCCCTGGAATGACCTGGCTAATCAGGCTTTGCGGCTGGCGTGCGATCAGATAATAGCGCCCTTCAGCCAGCCCGCGCTGAGCCTGGCTGTCTTCGCTGGTGGGCCATGCGGGATCGCTGCGGCTAAAATCTTCACTCAACAGAAGGTTCAGGGCGGGCGTTGGCGTCACCCCTCGGGTTTCCAGGCCGCGTAGCGCGGCGTCAATGCCGCCGAGCAGGATCAGCAGCGAGCAAATGCAAACCAGAAGGCCGGCCAGGGCCACGCCTGCGCCCACCAATCCCCGCGACAGGGTGCGCCGCGGCGGCCGATCAGGCAGCGGCCGCGCGGCCCCGTACACGGGGAATGGCGGATCAGCCGCGGCAGCCGCCCATGCAGCCTGGCTCGGTGCGGGGCCGGTCAGATCGCTTGCCGCATGTCCCACGCGGTAAGCCGCGTAGGCGTCGCCGCGACCCGCGCCCTGCATCTGCGCATGGCGCCCCAGGTCTTTCGCCCCGGCCAGCAGATGCGCCTTGACTTCCGCGGGTGTCAGAGTGGGGTCTGCTTCGAGGAGTAGGGCCGCAACGCCGCTGGCGTGCGCGACAGCCATGCTGCTGCCCGATGCTTCCGTGTATGACTCACCTTGACTGGCGCCCATCGCCGTTCCGCGCGCGCGGGCTGAGGTGATGAGCGTGCCAGGGAAAAGGATGTCGGGCTTGATGCGCCCATCCGCGGTCGGGCCGCGCGCGGAAAACTCGGCGACGCCATCCGCGTCCGTGCTGGCGCCTACGGTAATGACCTGCCTGGCGCAGCCCGGCGCGCCGATGGTGCGCGGCGTCGGACCAGCATTGCCCGCGGCCACGCACACGACCACCCCTTGTTGCACCGCCGCATCACAGAAAAGCGACAGCGCATCACTGCCGTCGCCGAAATGCTCGCTGCTGAGCGACAGGTTGACGACGCGTGCTCCCTGCACCAATGCCCAATCCAAGCCAGCCATGACATCGCTAGACCAACCCGCGCCGCGATCGTCCATGACTTTGGCCACGAGGAGCGCCGCGCCTGGCGCAACGCCGGCAAAACGCCCTGCACTCGCCTGACCGTTTCCGGCCACGATGCCCGCCACATGGGTGCCGTGGCCTTGACGGTCGAGCAGATTATCGCCCACAAAGACAGCCGAACCAACCACCCGTCCGCGCAGATCGGGGTGCGCAACGTCAAGCCCTGTGTCGAGCAGCGCCACACGCACGCCGCGCCCGGCCGCGCCCAGACTCCACAATCGCGGCGCCTGAATCAACGGCACAGAAAAATCGAGGCAAACCTGAACCGGGAGGTCGTACCACATCTGTTCAATGGCTGGATCGTCGAGAAGGGAATAGAGTTGTCCTGGCGTGGTCAAGAGCGCGGCCATCGGTAGAAGCCGGTACTGATAACGCACAGCCGCAACCGTTCCGCCAGCACTGAACGAGGGCTGCAGGCCACGACTCGTGTCCAGACGCACAATCACAGGCAGGGTCTGGTCAGGTTCGGCCTGTTCGATCTGCGCTTGCAGCAATGGGTCTAATTTCTGGCGGTTCATCCCTGTCCTTGCGGGTTCAATTTGTGCTGGTTTGTGGCCAAAATCACGGCTGCGATTATACCATTGCGCCCTTACATCTCCAACTGTCCAACTTTGGTGCGACTTGGGGCTTGTGGTATAATCGCTGTGACGCTTGCAGACGCCAGCGCGCTCCGCAGGGTTTGCTGGAGCCTGCGCATGTCCAACCGCTTTCGAGGAGGGCCGCATGATCGAGGTCACCATTGATAGTGTCCGGGTCAGTCTGATGTCACAACATCGCGTGGTGGTGTTGAAGGAAGTTGATGGCGAGCGCTACCTGCCGATTTGGATTGGGCCTTTTGAAGCGGACGCCATTACGATCCAATTGCAGGGCGTGGAAGTCGCCCGGCCGATGACCCACGATCTGCTGATGCGCATCATTACCACACTGGAAGCCCAGGTGCTGCGTGTCGTCATCAATGACCTGCAAAGCGAGACATTCTATGCCGCGATTGTGGTAGATGCGGCGGGTGAGTTGGTGGACATTGATGCGCGCCCCAGCGACGCCATTGCCCTGGCGGTACGCGCCCGCGTGCCCATTTTCATTGCGGAAACGGTAATGAACCGGGCGGCTATCTTGGCAGAAACCGATGTGCAGACGCCGCAAGCCGATGACGCGGGATATGCGAAGGGTAAAGGCGAAAAAGAGGATGAGGGCGGCCTGGACATCTTCCGCGAGTTCGTGGAAGGCCTCGACATAGACGGCTTTGGCGATTGAGCCTTTTTCTCAACGTCAGATTATGAGCAAACCCAGCAGCGGCGAGGCCAAGGCCACGCCGCGGCGGTCCTGAGAACCATCGCAGGTAATGATGCTTTTAACGGATTTTGATGACGGCATGAGTACACCGGACAAATTGATTCCATCCAGCCGCGAAGCGGAAGAAGCGGTACTCGGATCGCTGCTGATTGACACTGACGCTGTGATCAAAGTGGCGTCATTCTTGCGCGCGGATGATTTCTACAGCGAGAAGAATGGCTGGATCTACCAGACCATTCTAGATCTGCACGAACGGCGTCAGCCGGCCGATTTTGTCACCGTCTGCGAGGAACTGGCAAGCCGCAATCAGCTGCAAGAGGTGGGCGGCGACGCGTACGTCACCGATCTGATCAACGCCGTGCCGACGGCCATTCATATCGAACACTACGCGCACATTGTCGAGCGCAAAGCGGTGCTGCGCCGCTTGATTACCGCGGCCGGGCAAATTGCCCAGATGGCCTACGATGAATCACGCGATGTGGATGAG
The DNA here is from genome assembly GCA_964513955.1 of uncultured Anaerolineae bacterium. Classification (GTDB taxonomy): domain Bacteria; phylum Chloroflexota; class Anaerolineae; order SSC4; family Amarolineaceae; genus Amarolinea. The sequence continues at coordinate 11,006 of CAZEPA010000081.1, forward strand.
GTGGTGGACGAGGCTGAGCAGATCGTCTTCAACGTCTCCGAGCGCCGTATTCGCCGCGACCTGGTGCCGGTGCAGCAAATCATGGGCGACGTGGTAGATCGGATTGACTACCTGGCCCGCCACCGCGGTGAAGTTTTGGGCGTGCCCACTGGCTTCAAATTGCTAGACAAGATTCTCGGCGGTATGCAGAAATCAGACCTCATCGTCCTGGCCGCTCGCCCCAGCGCCGGCAAGACCAGCTTGGCTCTCAACATGGCGGCCAACGCG
>CAZEPA010000082.1:0-8646 GCA_964513955.1 uncultured Anaerolineae bacterium
GGGCCTGAGCGGCTCGACTGAGCTCGCCGAAGTCTTGTCGAAGGCCTCGCCGAAGCCGGCTGCCATCTGGATGGGAAGCAAGGCTGCCAGCAGCCCACCGGCCACGTTGGGGTGCAGCGCGTGGGCGGACACACGCGGCTGCCAGGCAGCCAGCCAGTCCATCAGCGGCTCTAGCCACGGCAGCTTGCCGGCCCAGCGCGCCCAGTCGTTGGTTAGCAGAAAGTAGACAGCCAACGCCGCGGGCAGCAGCGCCAGGGTCAAGCGGACGGGGTCAAACGCGCGGGAACCAAAACGGACGCGAGCAGGCGTCCAGGCAAAACCGCCGTAAAGCCCCAGGCCGCCCACCACCACCCAGAATTTGGCCCAGGCGGCCGCTGGGTTGAAGGCCAAAAGTGCGCCTATCCACGCGGTCGCGCCAAACAGCAGCACGCCCACTTCCAGCGCGCCCAGGTGCACGCGCGGCGTGGCCTGCGTCAGGCGCCGAATGGCCAACGCCAGGCCGATCAACAGCAAAGGCCACGGCCCCAGCGCGGGTCTGACATACCAGAGCGCCGCGGCGATCAGCGGCAGCGCCAGGACGGCAACGGCCACGGTCGGCGCGGCTTCAGCGCCAGTTTCTGCGGGCTGGCCCGTGGTCGTCATGCGAGCTGCATCGGTTAACTGCGCATGAACTTCAGCGTCTGAAAACCGACGCTGAGCGCGCTCTTGAAGCCTTCCCAGGAATTCATGCCCTTGACGAAAGTGAGCATCGGCCCTGGGCGCAGCGACCACTCGCGCGTCGCGCGCTTCTGCCAGTATTCCAGCCGCTCGGCCGGCAGGCCAGGATAGTCGAGCACGGTGGACTGATCCATGTCCACCTCTTCCCAATTCGTGCCCGGCCGGAACCAGCCGTTCTGCACCACTTCGTAGAAAAACGGCGTGCCAGGATAGGGCGCGGCGATGTGGAAGAGGCAGATGTCCAGGGGCAGCGATTTGGCGTAGGCAATCGTCTCCTGGATCGAGTCCTCGGTTTCGCCCGGCAAGCCGATGATGAAATAGCCCCAATTGTGAATGCCGGCCGCCCTGGCCCAGGTCAGCGCCTGCACAACGTGCTCCTTGCGGTAGCCTTTGCGGATGCTTTTGAGGATTCTCTCATTGGCGCTTTCGATGCCCCAAGAGATGTACCAGCAGCCGGCCTGGCCCATCAAGCGCAGCATCTCTTCATCCACATAATCGACGCGGCTGTTGCACGTCCATTTGACCTTCAAGCCGCTGGCGATGATCAAGCGGCACAGTTCGACCACCTGCTGGCGATTGACGGTGAATAGGTCGGCGTACATATGCACGTGGTGGATGCCGAGATCGGAAAGCACTTTCAATTCTTCCAGGATTAAGTGCGGCGAGCGCACGCGCACACTGGTTTGGTAGGAGACGTGCTTGATGCAGAACTTGCAGCCGGCCGGGCAGCCGCGGCTGGTGACAATGAAAGTAAACGGCCCTTTGATCATCGGCATGCGCTGTTGGTTGAGCGGCAGCAGGTGATGGAGCGGAATGGGCAGGTCATCCAGGTTGGCAATGAACGGCCGATCGGGGTTGATGACGATCTCGCCACGGTCGCGCCAGGCCAGACCGAGGATGGATTGAAGATTGAGGATTGAAGATTGAAGATTAGAGAGCGTGTCGAGCAGCTCGCGCAGCGTCAGCTCCGGTTCGCCGCGCAGGATAAAATCGAGCGCAGGGAAGGGACGCATGGTCTCCAGGGTCAGTGGGGTGACGTGGGTGCCGAAGGCGATGGTCTTGGCGCCCAGCGCCTTGGCCACGAAGACGCCGTGCATGTCGTTGCGCAGGGTCGGCGCGGTGACCTGCGTCAGGTAGTATTGAGGCCGTTTTTGATCCAACAGCTTCTCGAAGGTCGGCCAGTCCATGCGGGTCGCGATGCAATCCACGATCTCGACCGTGTAATCAGGGACGAGGATCGCGGCCAACTGCGCCAGGCTGACCTGCGGCCAGATCATATTTTCGCGGCTGCGCCGGCCCACGCGGTGCTGGCTGCGGATCCAGATGCCGCCATCGGGCGCGGGTGGGTTGACCAGCAGGATGTCCACTGAGCCGGCCGGCCGGCTGGACGACGTCAACGTCTGCACGACCGTCCCGGCGTCAGGAAACCGCGCGGACGGCAGCGGTGGAATGCGCCGAGTGCCGAGGTTGACGCGCAACTCGGACGGTATGTCGGTTTGAGAAGGGGTGGGCAGAGGTGCTTCTGGCATAGAATTCGTTACCTTCCGACGTCAGGGTTGGCGGCCATAAAAATGAGGGTGGCCGCACGGTGAAGCATTTGGCGGTGGGTTTGGCTGCGGCCAGCAAGCGCCTTACTTGCCATTGCCCAGCATGTCTCCGGCGATCCGTATTTCGCGCTGGCTCAGCTCTTCCAGCGCGCGCATGATGAACCAGCCAATGACGAGCTGCACGCCGATGATGGCGCTCATGGCCGCGCCGAGCTGCCAAAACCAGAGCCGATCCGCGGGCCAGCCCTGCAGACTGAGAACCAGGCTGGCAAGCGCCAGGGCCAATCCTGCCAGCAGGGCCAGTAGCCCCAACCACCAGAAGTGCCGATCGAGGGGCGGCTGAAAGATCGGTTTGCCAAAAAGGCCCTGGCGGATAGGCTGTTTGTAGAAGATCGCCACCAGGTAGTTGAACATGACGCCCAGGAGGAAGATGCTCACCCCAGCCACGCCCATGACCGCGCCCGCGAACAGGGCAAAGACGCCCCACGGCGACAGCGTTGTGATCCCCTGCAGACGCTGCGTGACGATCCACAGCGCCACGACGACGGTCACGGCCAGGCTGACCAGGCCAATCATGCCCAGCAGCCGCACCGGGTTGTAGGTCAGCGCCGTCCAGACGATGGATTGGGCAAAGCGCATCCCGTCGCGCACCACGCTGAGCTTGGAACGACCCTGTCGTTCGCTGTAAGCAATAGGCACCTCGACCATCTTGAGGCCCTCGTGCAGTGCGCGCGTGCTCATCACCGGGGTCAGATTCAGCCCATCAGGCAGTGGATAGAGGCGCTCCAGGATCGCCTTCTTGAAAATCCGCATGCCGCTGGCGGAATCGGTGATGCGCTGGGCGCTCACCAGGCTGACCAGGTTGGCGAAAAGGAGGTTGCCCACGCGGCGCACCAGGGGCATTTCGCTGGCGGCGCCGGCCATGCGCGAGCCGATGACGATGTCCGCGTCCTGGGCCAACGCTGCGGCCACCAGGTCGGGGAAGGATTCGGGCGGGTAGGTGCCATCCGCATCCAGGAAGCCGATCCATTCGCCGCCTGCGGCCGCAAAGCCAGTCTTGAGCGCGGCGCCGTAACCGCCGTTGGCGCGGTGGCGGATCAGCCGCACGCCGGGGGTGGCGGCGACGCGCGCGGCCGTCTGATCGCGTGAACCGTCGTCCACCACGATCAGTTCCAGATTGCTGACGCCCACGGCGGCCAGCGCCGGTTGTGCGGCCAGCACGCGCGCGAGCACGGCTTGAATGCCATCTTCTTCGTTGAAGGCCGGAATAACAATCGAAAGGGTGGTCATGAGCGGATTCCCTGGGGCGGAGATGGATGCGCCGGCGGCTGCCAGTCCGCCGGGCAACCGAGGTCGCGGTTACGGATACGAAACCGGCCTGCGGCGGCAGCAGATGGTGACGAATGAGATGGACGGCAGTCGTCGGTCGGCGCCAAGCCAATTCTGTACTCTGGCGGCGGCGGCAACCGCGGCTTCCTCAGCGGTAAATCGGTTTACCGGCATCGGCCGGGCCGGGCTGTCCGGGCCGGATTTCTTTCAGCACCCTGGCGGGTACGCCGCCGGCAACGACGTGCGGCGGCACGTCCTGCGCGACAACTGCACCTGCCGCGATCACGGCGCCGCGACCGATGCGCACGCCATCGGTGATGATGGCGCCGGCGCCGATCCAGACATCATCTTCAATCACAATGCCCTCGGCCGTGATGCCTTGCTCCACCATTGGCCGGCTGGGATCGTTGTACACATGATTGACGGCCAGGATTTGCACCAGCGGTGCGGTATACACGCGGTTGCCAATCGTGATGCCGCCCTGGCCGCGCAGCACGTTCAGCTCGCCAATCAGGCTGTCTTGGCCGATGCGGATGAACGCGTGCGGTAAATCGCGAAAATTGTAAACGTGCAGCACCGCGCCGTGCATCACCAGGGTGTTGTCGCCAATGGAGACGCCTTGCGGACAGGCGTGTACATAAACGCCCTGGTCCAGGTAGACGTTGCGGCCCAGGTGGATGTGGCTGGCAAAACGCAAACGCACCCCGTTCTCGATCGCGGCCACTCCATCCATGCGCAGGATCAGCCGGTAGAGTACCGCACGCAACCCAATGCCGATGAGCGTTGGCGCCCAGCCAACCGCAGCAAAACAGAACTGCTCCAGGAGGTAGTGGGCCGGTGTGGCCGCCTGGCGGCTTAGATAGAGCGATAAGCCTTTGAGGTTCGATGCGCGTTCAGCCGTTGACGTCATGCGGTGATGGTGTGCGCGCGTGAATGTAAGCTTGGATCATGTTCATTGGATTGCATTTGTTGGATTGCACTTAAATGAAGGCAAGCGCCGCCGGACTGCGCACTCCTCGAGGCAGCCTGGTCGGTTGATTATGAAGCGCGCCGGAGCTTGAAAGCTGCAACGGCTGCACCATAACGGAACGGTGGACAATGCAACAACGTGTCGTCTCGGCTCGCGCCAACTGGGTGATACTTTCTTGACCCTCGACCTCAGGAAGAACAACCTGTGCCGTGCGTTTTAGGGCCGAAGGAGAGAGGCCGACAATGGACTTTCACCTGCATGGCGTTTAACGATGCCGGGAACTATCGTGCTTTTTTCACCTGACCCAATGATAGCACTGAGCGGGGTATTTGGCAACTTAGTCGCAGAAAAATGGGTCTTGTACAACTTTTGGCGGCTTCGTGAACAAGTTCAGATGGTTTGTGGTCCCGAGCCAGGATATCACCGGGACGCCGGTTCATTATCGTCTTGGTGATCAACTGAACTCAAAGCCAATGCATTCTTCATCGGTTGTTTACAGCCGCCTGTTATGATGGCACTGTCAGGCCGATGAGCCTGAACAAACCAAGTCAACACATGGAGGCATGTAGATCATGTTCAAGAAACTAACAATGATGGTAGGCGCCCTGGCGCTCGTGGCAGCGATCGGGGTCATGACCGTGGGCACGACATTCGCCCAGACTCCCACCCAGACGCCAACACCCAACGCCGCGCCGCTGGCCGGCCCAGAATGGGGTCACGGCTTTGGCTTCGGGGGCGGCGATTCCGTCGCCACCTTCGATGCGGCGGCAAAGGCCCTCAACCTGACGCCGACGCAGCTGTTCGAGGAACTGCACAGCGGCAAGACTCTGGACGCCATCGCACAGGCGCAAGGCGTTGACCTGACTACGGTGCAAACGGCCGTCAATGCCGCCCGCGCGCAGGCGATGAAGGATAACCTGGCGCAGGCCGTCAAAGATGGCACGATCACTCAGGCGCAGGCCGACTGGATGCTGCAAGGCATCGAGAACGGCTGGAGCTTCGGCTTCGGTCACGGCGGACGCGGCGGCATGCGCGGTCACGGCAGCTTGACGCCAGCGCCGTCCACCACCCCCAGCGCGACCCCAAGCACCGCATCGTAAGGTCGAACTGACCCACCCCCGCTGACAGAATCACCATGAAAAACAAGTCCCCTGTCTATGAGACAGGGGACTTGCGCAATAAAAACTTGAAGGAGAAAATGATGTTCAAGACGGCCATCACGACCGGCAATTTTGAACCGTTCGTAAGTGAATGAGGCGTGCACGCCGCATTTTGCCCTTCCCCCTTACCACTCCATCTCGCGCACAGAGACGCGCAAGCCGCGCGCGACCACGGTGGCGGTCACCGCGGTCGCTTTGCGTTCGACGACTGGCTGTAGATCGCGTGCGCTGCGCGGCAGCAGCCGATAACCGTCGGTGAAGGGCGCCTTGCTGCCGTACTGGCTGATGATGCCGGTGACGGTCCAGCGCTGGCCGCGGCGCGCGGCTGGCCGTTTGAAGGGTGCGGAGGAGGAGACGAACACGCGCACCGCGCCGCTGCCGTCGTCCAACCACATGGTCCCGCTGCTCAGCTTCACCACCTGGCCGCTGATGCGCACCAGCGTGCCTTCCCAGGCCTCGCCGAGCGCGCCGGTGCGCAACGGCACCGCGGCCAGGGGCGCGCCTGCCTTCAGACGCACCAGATCGGCCGGATTGGTCAGCCGCAGCTTGAGCTCCCCGCGTTCCGTGCCCAGGCGGCCGCCCACTTGCACATGATCGCCCAGGGCCAACGGGGGATAGGCCGCGTGACCGCTGATTTCTACGCGGATGCCGTGCCGACCCGCTTGCACATAGAAGCTGTCTTTGTCTGGGTTGCCCAAGGGGGCCGTGACCTGCCCGCTGATGATAACGCGGCTGTTCAACGGCAAAGTGCGCGCCGCGCCGATGTCTGCCAGCAGTTGAATCGGCGTTGGCGTCGGTGTGGGCGGCCGCCGGGTTGAGCGAGGGGTTGCCGTAGGCGTCGCGGTCCCCGGCAGGTTCGGCAGGCCGATCGTGACGGCCATGTCGTTGACCCACGTGCCGCCGCCGTTCAAGGTGCGCGCCCAGGTGCGATCGGGGCCGGGGCTGCGGGCAAAGTGGAACTCGTCCACGGCACGGCCCTGTGGATCGAGCAGACGAATCCAATCGCCCGTGTCATTCAGGCTAATGCGCGTTTCACTGCGGAAGAGAAGGGTGTACTGTCCAGGCGCCAGCCATTCGCTCGTGCGTTTGCGCCAGGTGCTGGCTTGCGCCGCGGCCGGCGCCTTGTCGGTCAACTGCCAACCCAGCAGGTTGACCGGCCGGCTGCCGCTGTTGACGACTTCGATCCATTCGTCGTCCACGTCGCTCTGCCCATCGTGATTCCAATCGGAGCGCGGAGCCACCATCAGTTCGTTCAGACGCAGGCCCGGCGCGGGCAGCGGCCCTTCGACAAACACCGGACTGGCGGCCGCGACATCGCCATCGGACTGAATGGCCCGCGCCCATAACGCGCTGCCGGGCGCGACGTTGAGCGTCAACGCCCATGAAGCTGGCCCACCCTCGACGGTTTGCGTGATGATCTGTCCGCCATTGAGCACTTCCAGGGTAGCCGTCTCGGTATCTGCATAGTGCACGATCAGGCCAACCGGCGCCTGACTGGAGAGCAATCCGCCCGACCATTGGCTGCCGGCTTGCAGCGCCAATCCCAGCGTGGGATCGGTGGTGAGCCAGGTGCGACCGCTGCGCAGCGCGTCCAACACCTGGGCTGCGCTCAGTTGAGGCACCAGCACACCGATGCGCCAATCCGCATCTGGCGACCAGGTCAAAGGCGCCAGACCCGTGCGCAGGCCATTCGTCCACGCTTCAGTAAACGGCAAGCTGATGGCCTGCGCATCCCCTGTATGATCGGGCGCCGTTTCAAGCAGCGACACCAGGTCTGTCGCCAGACTGCCGCGGCCTTCCCATCCGGCGGCGGGTGCGCTGATCAGGGCGCCTGGGTGACCCGCCGCCCATGACCACAGATCGCCGGCGCCCGGCAGGTCCTCTATGCCGGTCAGGTCCAGGTCGGCGGCGGCCAGACCGACGAGGGGCAGCAGGCCTTGTGCACTGCTGGCCGCGGCCCGCGTCTGCTGCCAGCGAGCAGCCGTTAGATTCTGGATCGGGTCGTTCAGTGCCAGAAAATGCAGGCCAGCGGCCTGTCCGCGAGCCAGCACATAGGCCGGACTGCCTTCGCCATCGCCATAGCCAGACTGGGCGAGCAGTCCGCCCCAAAGGCCTTGCCAACCGCCGGGTAAAGCCCACGGCGTGGGAGCAGCGCCCGGCGCAGGCCACGGCTCCACCCAGCCGGGATTGGGCAGCGCGACCCGTAGATCGGCGTCCAAATCATCGGTGTCCGCGCCGCCGACGCGCTGCAAGGAGTAGGGTTGGTGCGCGACGGCATGGCCGGTCAGCCCCAAGCCCGCAGCGTCGCCGTTGCCAAAGGCGACGGCATCGAGCACGTGATCATCCGGCCCTAGCAGCAGCACTTCATCACCGCTGTTGGAGAGCGTCCACGTACCATGCCCCCAATCGGTATCGCGTGCGAGATTAGGCGCCTCCGGGCTGTCGGGGTAATCGGCGCCGGTGACGCGCAGCTCAAAATCCGGCCAGACGGCGAAGCGGGCGCGATAGGCCGCCGCGTTCTTGGCGATGACGATGCTTTGACCCGGCGCCAGGAAAACCCCGGCCGGTAGACGATACATGCTCTCACTACCGCCCCGCGTTTCCTCATCTCCTACCCGATAAAAGCCGAGGTCAATTGGGCCCTGGTCGGCGTTGAATAGTTCGACAAACTCATCGCCCTCTGTGCTTGCGGTTGTGCCGTCGTATAGCACTTCACCCAAACGCAGGAGGCCCGGCGTTCCCTGCGGCGTAGGCGTGGCGGTCATGGTCGCCGTGCGCGTCGGAGTGGCCGTGCGCGTGGCCGTGGGCGTCGGCGGGACGCAAGCAGCATCCGGGCAGTTGCTGCGCCCCGGCGACGGGGCAACGCTCTCGCTCCACGCATCGCTGCCGTCGGGCAAGGCGCTCCACGCCCGATCATCGTGCG
>CAZEPA010000082.1:8746-11233 GCA_964513955.1 uncultured Anaerolineae bacterium
CGTTGAGCGCGCCGTCCCCGTTCCAGTCCACGCTCTGCGGCGCCGGCAGGAACTCGTTCAGCCGCACGGCCGCCCAGGCCGGATCGGGCGTCGCCGTCGCCGTGGGCGTGGGGGTTGCGTCTTCAGGCTCAGGGTCGTGGCCCGGCGATGGCGCTGTTTCATCGAACCAATCAGCGGCTGTGTCCGTGTCCGTGGTAGGATCACGGCGGGCAAGGCTGTGCCCAGGCGCCACATCAGGCGCGGGTGGATCGAAGACGCTGCGGTTGTCGCCCCAGGAAAGGGCGTCCACCAGGCGGCCGGTACTATCGCTCAGGCGCAGGAGATCGCCGGTATTGCCCAAGCCGTTGCCAATCTGCCCATCTGGGATGCCGATGATGGGCGCGGTGATGGCCGGGTAGTGAGTGAGAAAATGAGCCGGGTCGGCAGCCAGAATGAGGTAGGCGCCCGGGGTGAACACAAGGGTGGGCAGCAAATCAGCGCCCAAGTTGTCTCTCAACGACCAGCCACTCAGGCTCAAGAGCGAGTCGCTGTTATTGCGCAGTTCCAACCATTCCCAGGCGCTGTCGCTGCCGGCCTCGATGCTGTCGTACTCCACTTCGGTCATGAGTACAGCCGCCGCAGGCAAGGCCGTGGGCGTCGCCAGCGGCTCATCATCCCAGAAGATGAACCCGGTGAACTCTCCGCCGTACGTGGGGCCGATGGCGATCCAGTTGGGATCAACGACCGCGCCGCCAGCGCCGGCGATCGCGGCGACCGAGACCAGGCCGGTCGGATCAATTTCCACCACGTGGTAATAGGGAAAACCGATCAGGGCTTGCGGGATTTCCAGGCGGAAGCTGCCATCCGGCCGCGTCAGGTCGTTGAGGAGCCACCGATCCCAGGCGTTGGCATGTGCGCCGGCCCATAACTGCACAGTGACGCCGACCAATGGCTGCGTGAGGTCGCCGAGCTGGCCGCGGTAAACCGCGCCAGTGACGATGACCGGGCCGAAATTTGGCTGATTGCTGGCTCCAGGCGACGGAGGCACTGAGTCGAGCCAGGTGTCGCTGCCATCGGGCAGCGCGCTCCAGGCCTGATCGTTACTGGCGGTCGCATAATGGAAGGACTGTACCATCTGTCCGTCAGGTGCCAGCAGGCGCACATCGTCGCCGCCGCTGTTGTTGAGCGCCACCCCGGTTTCACTGCGAAAGAAGACGCGGAAGCCGCTTGCGGGCAGTAACGTGCCGGACGCAAAGGTGAAGGGCGAGGAGCCTCCATTGGCAACATCGTCGAAGCGCCAACCGCCCAGGTCAACGACCGCTGCGCCTGTGTTGAACAGCTCGACGTACTCGTCGTCTTCATTCAACTCACCGTCGCCGTTCCAGTCTACGTCTTCCGGGGCGGCAAGAAACTCATTCAAATGCACATTCTGCCACGCCGGATTCGGTGTGGGTGTGGGGCCGGTGGTGGGGGTCGGGATTGGTTGGCTGGCGGCGTTGGGCTGACGGGGCGTGCCGTTCAGCGGGTTGCCGTTGGCGTCGAGTCCGTTGCGGATCACACGATTATTGCTGGCCCAGTTGGCATCGTCATCAGGCAGCGCGGCATCCACGCGCTCCATGCTGTCGTAATTCGGCGCACCGCTGCCTGCCGCCCATCCACCCCCATTCACATTCGCCGTGTCCACGACTTCGTCGTTCGGCCCAAACAGCGTGAGGCTCTCCCCGCTGTTGTTCAGATTGCCGCTGTAGATCAGATCAGCCGGAATATCGCTCACCGTCTGGTCGTCGCCTCGTTCAAGCAGGAAATAGCCCCCCGGCGCCAGCGCACCGTTGAGCAGGATGGTAGTATCGCCGCCATCGCTCAGCCGCCAGCCGTCCAGGCTGATGGCCGCGCTGCCCGGATTGAACAACTCCAACCATTCGTCGCTGCTGCTGGCCGCCGTACCGCCCCAAGCCACCTCGTTAATCACTACTGCCCGCGGCGCAATCGGCGCCGGCGTCAATGTCGCTGTGGGCGTCGGGCCGCTGGTGGGCGTGAGCGTCGGCGTTGGGGTCGGGATTGGTTGGCTGGCGGCGTTGGGCTGACGGGGCGTGCCGTTCAGCGGGTTGCCGTTGGCGTCGAGTCCGTTGCGGATCACACGATTATTGCTGGCCCAGTTGGCATCGTCATCAGGCAGCGCGGCATCCACGCGCTCCATGCTGTCGTAATTCGGCGCACCGCTGCCTGCCGCCCATCCACCCCCATTCACATTCGCCGTGTCCACGACTTCGTCGTTCGGCCCAAACAGCGTGAGGCTCTCCCCGCTGTTGTTCAGATTGCCGCTGTAGATCAGATCAGCCGGAATATCGCTCACCGTCTGGTCGTCGCCTCGTTCAAGCAGGAAATAGCCCCCCGGCGCCAGCGCACCGTTGAGCAGGATGGTAGTATCGCCGCCATCGCTCAGCCGCCAGCCGTCCAGGCTGATGGCCGCGCTGCCCGGATTGAACAACTCCAGCCACTCGTCGCTGC
>CAZEPA010000083.1:0-11205 GCA_964513955.1 uncultured Anaerolineae bacterium
TCTTTGCCAGCCCGGCCGGCAACAACGATGGCGGCTACGCGGTTAGCAGCTACCGCGACGTCAATCCCAGTCTGGGCACGATGGCGCAGCTTTCTGCGCTGGCCGCGGAGCTGCGCGCGAACGGCATCAGCCTGGTGCTCGACTTTGTCTTCAACCACACCTCGGATGAGCATGAATGGGCGCGCAAGGCACAGGCCGGCGATCCCATTTATGAAGAGTTTTACTACGTGTTTCCCGATCGCACCATGCCAGACGCCTACGATAAGAACTTGCGCGAGATTTTCCCCGATGTGCGTCCTGGCAGTTTCACCTATCGGCCCGACATGAAGCGCTGGGTGTGGACCACGTTCAACAGCTTCCAGTGGGACTTGAACTACAGTAACCCGTCAGTTTTCCGCGCGATGGCGGGCGAAATGCTGTTCCTGGCCAATGCGGGCATCGAAGTGCTGCGCCTGGACGCGGTGGCGTTTGTCTGGAAGCAGTTGGGCACGAGCTGTGAGAATCTGCCGCAGGCCCATCTGCTCATTCAAGCGTACAATGCCCTGGCGCGCATGGCCGCGCCTGCGCTGCTCTTCAAGTCCGAGGCCATCGTCCACCCCGATGACGTGGTGAAATACATCGGGCCGGGCGAATGTCAGCTTTCGTACAACCCGCTGCTGATGGCGCTGCTGTGGGAGTCGCTGGCGACGCGTGAGGTCAAGCTGCTGCAAGGCTCGTTGCGCGACCGTTTTCGCATCAATCCGGCGTGCGCCTGGGTCAACTATATCCGCTGTCACGATGACATCGGCTGGACGTTCGATGACGGCGACGCGGCGCGGGTCAACATTCACGGCTTCGATCACCGCCGCTTTCTCAATGCCTTCTACACTGGCCGCTTCACCGGCAGCTTTGCGGCCGGCTTGCCTTTCCAGGAAAACCCCAAGACTGGCGATTGCCGCATCTCCGGCACGGCTGCATCGCTCGCCGGCCTGGAAAAAGCCCTGTTCGACAACGACCCGCCCCAGATCGAGCTGGCGCTGCGGCGCATTCTGCTCTTGCACAGCATTATCCTTTCGATGGGGGGCGTGCCGCTTCTCTACCTGGGCGATGAGATCGGCATGTTGAACGACTATGGTTACGTGCGTGACCCGGCCAAGGCGGGCGACAGCCGCTGGGTGCACCGGCCGTTCGCCGACCAGGCTCAGATGGAAAGCCGCCATGATCCGGCAACGCTGTCCGGGCGGCTTTTCACCCGCCTGCTGCGCCTGATTGCGCAGCGCAGCGCGTCCCCGGCCCTGGGCGCGGGCGAAACGACGATCTTCGACTCGGGTAACGGCCATGTGCTCGGCTATGTGCGCCAGCACGGCGGGCAGCGCTTGCTCCTCTTCGCCAATTTTAGCGAGGGCAAACAGACCGTGGCGCACAGCGTTGTGCGCATCCAGGGCCTGGCCTATCATTTTCACGACCTGGTGACTGACGAGCGGATCACCCTCAGCGGCGATCTGGAACTGGGGCCGTTGCGATTCGTGTGGTTAGCGGCAGAATGAGAGAAACATCCGATGTTCGACCTGATTTCTTGCGGTGAACTGTTGATTGATTTTGTGCCGACCGTGTCTGGCGTCACGCTGGCAGAAGCGCCGGCATTCAAGAAGGCGCCGGGCGGCGCACCGGGCAATGTGGCTGTCGGCGCAGCGCGGCTCGGCCAGCGCGTCGGCTTCATGGGCCAGGTGGGCGATGATGAGTTTGGTCGCCTCCTGGCTGACACCTTGCGCGCGGACGGCGTGGACACGGCCGGGCTGCGCTTCAGTCGCGAGGCGCGTACCGCGCTGGCTTTCGTTTCGCTGCGCGCGGACGGCGAACGCGACTTCATGTTCTACCGTCATCCCAGCGCAGACATGCTCTGGCGGCCTGAGGATGTGGACACGGCCTACGCCGGGCAAACGCGCGTCTTCCACTTTGGCTCCATTTCTCTGATTGGGGAACCGAGCCGCAGCGCCACGCTGGCGGCCGTCGCCGCGGCGCAGGCGGGCGGCGCACTCATCTCGTACGATCCTAATCTGCGCCTGCCGCTGTGGCCTTCACCGGAGGCGGCGCGCGCGGGCATGTTGGTGGGCTGGCAGTATGGGCAGGTCATCAAGGTCAGCGAAGAAGAGCTGGCTTTCCTCAGCGGCGCGACCGACGACTCGACTGAGCCCGCCGAAGTCCTGGCCGAGGGCGCGCGGCGCCTCTGGCACGACGCGCTACGCCTGCTGGTGGTGACGCAAGGCCCCGGCGGCAGTTCCTACTTCACGCCAACGGCCGCTGGGCACGTGCCAGGGTTCAAAGCCAAGCCGGTGGACACCACGGGCGCCGGCGACGGGTTCGTGGCAGGCCTGTTGAGCGGTCTGCTCGCATGCGACCTGGCCTGGAATGAGGACGATGTGCGCCGCGCCTTGCGTTTGGGTAACGCAGTCGGCGCTTTGACCACGCAGGAGCGCGGCGCCATTCCCGCGCTGCCGACGCGCGCCGTGGTGGACGCGTTCCTGGCAGGGTCTGGCGCGTGATCGTGCACAAGAGGTTCAGGCGTGTGATCGTGCACAAGAGGGTCAGGCGCGTGATCGCACATGGGTGAATTGGCCGCGCTCTTTACGTCCGTCGCCTGGTCGTTCACGTCGCTGCAGTTCACCCTGGCGGGGCGGCGCGTGGGGTCTCCGGTGGTCAATCGCACGCGCCTGGCTCTGGCCGCCGTTTTTCTGGCGCTGGCGCACCTGCTGCTGACGGGCGCGTTGTGGCCGCAGTCCGTGGCGCCAGCGCGCTGGTTTTGGCTAGGCCTCTCCGGTATCATCGGCCTGGTGCTGGGCGATGCCTGCCTTTTTCAGTCCTACGTGCTGATTGGCCCGCGGCGCGCCATGCTGTTGATGGTCTTGTCCCCCATCCTCTCTTCGCTCCTGGCCTGGCTGTGGCTTGGTGAAGCGCTGACCCGCCTGGAGATTTTTGCCATGCTCGTGGCCCTCGCTGGCGTCGCCTGGGTAACGACCGCACCGCGCACACAGACCAGCGCCGGTGTGGCCGTGTTTGTTGGCGATCATGACCACCGCGCCTACCTCAACGGCGTGCTCTTGGGCGTCGGCGCGGCGCTGGGCCAGGCGTTGGGCCTGCTCCTCGCGAAACAGGGCATGGCTGGCGGCTTTTCCACGATCTCCGCGACTCTCATGCGCATTTCCGTGGCCCTGGCGACGATCGGGCTGGTGACGTTGGCGCAAGGCCAGGTGCGCGCCACACTGACGGCCCTACGTGACCACACCGCCTTCCGCTTCATCCTGGGCGGCGCTTTCACCGGTCCCTTCCTCGGCATCTGGGGTTCGATGATCGCCGTCCAAAACGCGCCCCTCGGCGTCGCCTCCACGCTGTTGGCGCTGCCGCCCGTGCTGCTCATTCCGCTGATGCACTGGGTTTTCCACGAACAGATCACCCGCCGCGCGGTCGTTGGCACCCTGGTGGCCTTGACCGGCGCGGCGCTGCTGTTTCTGCAATAACAGTCTGATTCTGCTGCGGCTCAGCCCGTTCGCTTCCGATAGATGCCCACGCCGATCAGCGCCCACAGCGCCATGCTGAGCAAACCTTCCATGCCGGGCGTAAACAGCGCGAACGCCAGGCTGCTCTTGAACTCGACGAGGCGGCTCAAGAGCAGAGTCAAAATCAAGGCGTTGCCGACTGTGTGCATCACGACCGTCGGCCACACCGACCCTGTGATGCGCCTCAGTTCGCCATACCCAAAAGCCGCCGGGACAAACGCTACGAACGCCAGGGGAATGAACGCGGCCAGGCTCAGATTGGTGTACGCCTGCAAGTCCGCCAGGGCGAGCAGCCCAAACCAGTACGGCGCGTGCCACGCTCCCCAGATCAAGCCCACGAGTACGGAACTTGCCCCAACGCCCCAACCGAGGGCGTCGAGCCGCGGCGTGAGATACCCGCGCCAGGCGAGCTCTTCGAAGAGGTTCTTGGCGAGGCCAGCCAACACCGCGGAGGCAACCAGGCCGGCGAACCTTTCCAGGCCCAGGGAGGACAGACCGGCAAAGGAGACGGCGCCCGCGGCGCGACCCAGGCCCAGGATGAGCGCCAGGCAGGCCGGATAGATCAGCAGGGCGAAACCATACCAGCCCAGGTTCTTTTTCAGCGCGGGGTGCAGGCCGGCATCCGACCAGCCATCGCCGGCCGCGGCGCGCAGCAGCAGGCCTGTCAACGCAGGTGCGAGAAGCCAGAGCAGCATGCCCAGGTTCTGCTGCGGATCTGGATTGGCCATCACCTGATTGATCCACAGGCCCAGCCACCCGATGCCAGCGGAGACAACAGCGAAAATCACCAGGTTGCGACGGATTTGTACGTTGCGAGAAGCGGTCACAGGAATTCCTCCAGGCGCATGCAAGGACGGACCAAGCGTCTTCAGCGCGCCAGCCAGATCCAGATGAATTCAAGGATATTGAGCGCCAGGTGCGCGGCGAACGGCGCCACGAGCGTGCGTCGCCACACGCGCAGCCCGGCGAACAGACCCCCGGCCGCGATGCCCGTCAGCAGGATGTACCAGAATCCACCGGCCCAATGCAGCAGGCCGAAGAACGCGGTCGAGATAACGACAGAAAGGGGTAGACCATAGCGTGCTTGCAGGCGCTCCCACGCGTAGCCGCGGTAAAGGCTCTCCTCGACGAACGGCGCCAGCAAGACGTTGGCCACGAAAAACGGCGCGATGGCTGCGCCCAAGGCGCCCGTCAGCTCGCCAGGCGGCACGTAGTCGCCCACGTGGATTTGCAGCCAGGTCATGGCTGGCGACAAAACCGTGAAGTAAAGGATAGCCAGCGTCGCGCCCGGGACGATCCCGATCAACACCTCTCGCCAGAGCTGTTGGCCCGGTTCCAGACGCCAGCCGATGGCAGCCCAGGCCTGGCGTCCCCATCGCAGCGTGCGACCGAGCAGCGCCAGGAGCGCGGCCTGGACGGCCACGAGAATGAGCGGCATAGCCTTCGGCGTCTGCTCAGCAATGGCCTGGGCGTCGCCGCGGGTGACGAATCCGAAATACACGGAGGCGACGATGATCGCGGCCAGGAAGAGCAGCGGCGCGGCGATCAGAAGCGTCCAGGTGCGGCGCATGGGGAGGAACGACCGTTTCATTGAGTTTGCTGTGAGCATCTTCATTTCCTTACGACAATCCTGCTGGCGCCGGAGGAAGTTCTCCGGCCTGGATGCGCGCCATCACGCTCTCGAACCACGCCAAATCCATCCGTGCGGACAAGATCCCGTATTCGAGCGTCAAGCCCCAGAAAAAACGCTCGCGCTGCAGGCCTGCGGTCTGGGCGTCCGCAGCGGCGGGCTGTGGTATTTGGTCGTAGGCGGCGAGAGAAGCGCGCGCTTCGGCGGCCAAGCGCTCGAAGAGCGCGATGACCTGCTCGTTCGACAATTGTCCGGCGAAGAATACCTGAATGAGGGCTGCGATGCGGACATCGTGCGACGCAAGAGGGCTGAGCAGCCAGGAATGCAGCGCCTCCTGGCCGGTTGGGGTGATATGGTATTCCTTGCGGTCGGGGCGCTCCGAGCCGCGAACGATCTCTTGTTCGACGTACCCGTGCTGCGCCAGCTTCGTCAAGGTGCGATAGATCTGGCTCTGGTCAGCCGGCCAGAAATGGCGCACCGAATTGTCGAAGACCTTTTTCAAGTCATAGCCCGACAGCGGGCTGTAGTTCAAGAAGCCAAGAATGGCGTACTCCAGAGACATAGGCCTCACCTTGAGATAAATAGAATATCAATCCTATATAGGATTAGTCCTATAATATCTCACCATGAGGCCTTTGTCAAATCAGTCGTCCATGGCGCGGCGCACAACTGTAGATGAAACCAGGCAATCCTTAGCGCTCCGTTGTTCATCCGCGGCCTGTTTTCAGGCAAGCTCTACTGGCGTCCCACTTGCCGCTTGCACCATTGCTCAAGCGTCGTTGTTGGCGCGCCCAACAGCGCGTTCGCCTCAGCCGGATCGCCTTCTTCGGCCACTTTTTCGCAGTAGCGGAAGAAGGGTAAGACAGCCTCGAGTTCTTTGTCGTGCGACAGGCTGGCGATCAGCGCCGCCATCCAGAAGGGAACTGCGCCAACTTTTGCGCCCGGTTGAGCCATGCGGCAATAAGTCTGCAATGCCTGCTTCATCGTCCAGGGTTGAGGCCCAAAAACATGCAGGGTCTTGTTGGCTGCTGTGGGCGTCTCATACGCTGTGGAAACCATGCGGGCATAATCTTCGGCGGCAACCCAGCGCCAGGGATGCGGCTGGCGGCCGAGGATGCTGGCGCGCGTGCGGCGCACGAACTTGGGCAGCGTTTCCATGAAGAAGGTCGCCTGGAAGATGGTGTAGGGCACGCCCGATGCCCGAACCGCGGCCTCTGCCTCGAACTTGGCTTTTGTCCCCGCGTACCAGCAGTTCGCCTGCGTGACGGAGGTCCCCGAAAGATAGGTAACCCGCTGCAAGCCCGCTTTGGACGCGGCGCGCACCACGTTTTGCGCGCCGCGCCGCTCCAGGTCTGGGTCCAATCCCCCTTCGAGATTGATATGGACGGCCTGGCATCCCCGCGAGGCCGCGTCGAGCGAGGATTGGTCTTCGACGTCGCCCCCAACCACCTCATACTCGGCGCCGAACTTGGGTCGCGCCTTGTCCGGGTGACGCGTGAAGATGCGCACCTGGCAGCCGTCGGCGCGCAGCCGGCGCGCGACCGGTTCGCCTAACATGCCCGTGCCTCCAATCACAAGAACCGTTTTTGACATCATGTCACCTCTCCGTAGTCATTTTCGCTGTCAAACGCGGCCAGGGCGGTTCCTTCGGATCACTCACCTGTGGCCGACGCCTGATCCAGCGCAGCCAAGAGGGGCCGCTGAATCGCGGGAAGGGGAGGTCCAATGCCACAGCGGTTGGTTGTGATACTAGCCAAACAATTCGCTTTGGCTGCCAGTGCGCACGAGCTGCAGTTCGTCAGGCGTTACGCGGTAGATCAGCAGCCAATCCGGCTGAACGTGGCATTCGCGGTACCCTTTCCAGCCGCCAACGAGAGAACGGTCGCGATAGCGATCCTCTCGCGACTTCTGGTCTACGAGCGCTTCGATCACCGTTTTCAGCTTGCTCAAGTCCACGCCTCGGCCAAGCAAGCGCTTCACATCGCGCCAAGACCTGGAAGACTGGCGGACGATAAGCGACATCGCCTAGTCTTTCCATTCCGCAAACAGCTCGGCCGTTGTTCGAAAAAGCTGTCCTCCTCCGCTCTCCAGTTCCGCCATTGCTTCCAGGGTCTCTTGATTGGGGCGTTTGACGGTTGGTTGGAACGGCAGACCGCCCACATTGACAAACTGCTGCAAGAACATGCGGATGGCGTCAGAGGTGGACAGACCAAGCGCACCAAAAACAACCTCTGCCTGCTTCTTGAGCTCTGGGCTAACCCGTGATTGGATCGTAACGCTTGGCATCTGGCACTCCTTTGGCGATTTCTCTGACTTGATGCTTGCATAGTACAGTCAGTTGGCTGCAAATGCAAGTGAGTTTGCGGAGTTTCGTTATGGGATAGGTCTGCGATGATGGACGGCCAGCAGCTTTTCGGGCGAGAAACCTGAGCAGGGTCAGAGGGTGGCGAGAACAATCCTCGCGCCGCTGACCTTGACACACACGGGCCGCCTGAAGTATCATGGCCCTGCCGATCTTCCACCAGACGATAGGAGCCAGTATGCGATTCGAACCGTTTCATGCCGACATGCTGAATGAAGCCAGCGCGCTGCTGGCGCTGCGCCATCAGCAGCAGCGTTTGACCCAACCGGAGCTGCCCGCGCGCTTCGAAGACCCGGCCGCGGCCCGCCTGGCGCTTGACGAGGCCTGGCAGCGCCCGCGCCGCGCCGGCGTGGCGGCGTTCGACAACGGGCGCCTGGCCGGCTACCTGATCGGCGACATCGTCCTGGATACCATCTGGGGGCGCGCGGGCTGGGTGCGCCTGGCGGGCTGCGCGTTGGCGCCAGGCCAATCGCCCGAACTGGTCAAAGACCTCTACCAAATTCTCGGCGCGCAATGGGTGGCCTACGGCTGCTTTCACCACATCGCCCTCACCCCGGGGGCTGCGCCTGGCCTGGTTAGCGCCTGGTTCGACCTGAGCTTCGGCATCCAGCAGGTGCACGCCCTGGCCGCGTTGGACACTCTGGCTTTGCCCACGTCGGAGCCTCCGCCGGCGGTGGAAATTCGCCAGGCCGGGTCGGCTGACCGCACGGCCGTGACTGGGCTCTATCGCGTCATTCGTGAGCATCTGGTCGCTGCGCCCGTGTGGGGCATTGCCCTGCCAGAAGATGAGGAAGAGATACGCGCGGGCTGGGCGGGCATGGTTGACGATGCCCAAATGACCGTTTGGCTGGCCTATGAACATGAACAGGCGCTGGGCATTGTCGCCTACGAACGCCTTGACCCAGAAGGAGTCAATCTAATGGCGCCTGAGGCATGCACCGAGTTGGCTGTGGCCGCCACCGTGGCCGCGGCGCGGGGTCGCGGCATCGGCCGGGCGCTGACCTCCCACGGCCTGACGCAGGCGCAGCAGGCTGGTTATAGCGCCTGTCTGACCGACTGGCGCAGCACCAATTTACTGGCTGCACGCTTCTGGCCGCGTTGGGGATTTCGCCCCGTGGCCTATCGCCTGGTGCGGCAGATTGACCCGCGCATCGCCTGGGCCAACGCCTCTTGGCCAGCGTTGACGACCCCTTGATGGCGTCTCCCTGATTGGCATTGCAGAGAGGAGAAAATCGGATGGACGATCAATCTGCACGCACGTTGGTGACCATGCTGCGCACGCAGCGCGTCGCGTCGTTGGGCACACTGCGCAGTGGAACCGCGGAGCCTGGCCCGCTTGTGTCCCTGATTCTTTTTGTAGCCGCGCCTGATTTTTCGGCTTTTTACATTCACGCCAGCCGCCTGGCCCAACACACGCAGGACATCCTGGCCGATCCTCGTGTCAGTCTGATGGTGGCAGAGACCGATGACGGCATGCGCGACCCGCAGCAGTTGGCGCGGGTCTCCCTGCGCGGCCTGGCGCTGCCTGTTGCGGAGAACGACCCGAATTACCCTGCGGTGAAGGCGCTTTACCTGGCGCGCTTTCCGCAGTCGGCCATGACGTTCAACCTGGGAGATTTTGCCCTCTACCGGATCGAACCGAGCGGCGCGCGCTACGTGGCTGGCTTCGGCAAGACCTTCAACCTGACCGCGGACAGCCTCAGGCGCGCCGCGCAGGGTTGACGCGCGCATCACGCGCCAAGCCCAATGGACATGGGGCATGATGTCGTAGACGGCCGCGTGCACAATCCGGCGGGCGGTGTGCAGTCTTCGCGGCCTTCGCGCTTCGTGATCTTCGCCCTCTTCGCCTCTTCGTGCTAAATGTTGAACGAACTGTCACCTTCTTACGGGCGTTTGTTCATTCGATTTTCATCTTTTTCTGCTACCCTTCTGGTTGATCGTGTTTTGTGTCCCTGAAGGAGGGCAGATTCGATGAAGATCACCCAGCATGTCATGCGTTCGTTCCATTATCTACGCCACACACGCCAGGCCTGGCTTGGCCTGTTCGCTCTGATTTGCGTCCTTGCCGCGACGCTGCCGGTCGCCGGCAGCACGCCGACCCCTGACCAGCCCGCACCGGTTGCTGCCGAGACCGGCCCGGCCGCGCCAGTCCCGCCGATGACGCGACCGGGCATCTATGTCGTCGCCGAGACGGGCGCCATGGACCCGGCGCACTATCACCTGACCGGCAGCCTGCGCACGTTCAACTGGTCGGAACTGCACATTGGCCCGAACCAGTTCAACTGGGGCGCGCTGGATCAGTATCTCGCCACCGTCGCCGGCTACGGCAAAGCGGCTGCCATCGGCATCAGCACCTATAACGGCCGCTGCTGCGGCGGCATCAGCGCCATGCCCGCGTTTATTCGCAGCACCGCGCCCAACAGCGTTTTGGATGCCGGCGCATGCACCAGCGCGCAATACCCTCTGGGGGGGTGTGTCAACGGCCGCTGGCTCTTGCCGCGCTACTGGGACGCCGACTATCTCAACGCCTACGGGGAATTCATTCAGGCCCTGGGCGATCGCTATAAGAACGACCCGCGACTGGAATGGGTGGCCCTGGGCTTTGGCACCTTTGGCGAAAATCATGCCGCGCAAGGCTCGGATGTAGATATTCTGGTGAGCGCGGGCCTCAACGTGGATCTGTGGATCAGCACCATGGAAAGCGTGGTTGATCGCTATGCCGCGGCCTTCCGCACCACCGGCAGCCTGCAGAAAATGCTCATGGTGCAGATTGCCTCGGTCACGTTCCAGGATCGTGAGCGGTGGCAGCTTGCCGCCTACGCCGCGCAGCGCGGTATTGGCCTCTCGTTCAACGGCCTGACGCCTGACTTCAACAACGCCATCCAGGGAGTTGACCGCTGCAATAACACGGTCGAGTGCGGCATGTATGATCCGATTTTTTACCACAATCGCAGCGTGCCGATTGCCTTTGAGACCTACGACTACATGCTGTGCGACACCACGAATGTCTACTGGGGCATGCTGAGCGGCCTCGATAAAAAAGTGGATCTTCTGCGGCTGAATTACGACCTGTTCTATGATCCGGTCACGCATCAGGATCGCACCGAGAACCTGGCAATCTTCGACTGGACCTCGCGCTACGTGGGCAAGACGCTGGCCAATACGCCGAGCGTTTGGGTGGCGATGCGTGAGCACCGCACCCCCACCACCTATTGTTACGCGCAGCCCGAGACCGTTTCCTACTATCCGCAGATTGGCAACTACAGCTATTACCTGATTCAGGATGACAATGTGGCCGGCGGCCGCACGGTGCCGGAAACCAACGACAGCAATGTCACCGGCCTGGGCTGCAGCGGCCGCTGGTGCCTGGCCGGCTCGCCCTATTTTGCCAACCCTTACAACGCCAGCGTTCCCACGGGCAAAGAGGGCTGGGTGGTGCGCCGCACCGACCAGGCCACCGGCAACCCCAACATGTGGTTCAAGGTGGACGACGGCTACATCAACGGCGGCAGCAACCAGGTCGCCGTCACCGTCTGGTATGCCGACGTGGGCGCCGACCGTTGGGCGCTGCGTTACGACAGCCCCACCGGCGAGCAAACCGCCACGCCCGATGGCAGCGGCAACCCCTGGGTGCAGAAGGCCGGCAGCAACACCTGGAAAACCGCCACCTTCCACATCAA
>CAZEPA010000084.1:0-11129 GCA_964513955.1 uncultured Anaerolineae bacterium
CGCCATCGGGCCACCAACCCCGCCGGAGGCCAAAGGGCATCCGGCTACGAGGTGCAAGCCCCTCTGGGGCTACGCCCCGAAATTGAAATGCGCCCGCGTGAACAGCTGCGGCGCTTGCGTTCTGTGTGCGAGCGCGCCGGGCAAGGCCGAGGCGCCAAACGTGTGAAGCAGCAGGCACGCGGCCAGTTTACTGCGCCAGCGCCTGGCCTTGCTCGTTGATGAAGGCTTGTTTTAGGAATTGGGGTCGTTGGTAACTGACAATGTCCCCAGTGTCGTCGCCGGCGGCGCCCTACTGGCCTTAATGGGGAAATTGGCGCTAACAGACCATCAACGCGCCGGGGGCATGTCGTTCGAATGTACATCCTGTGCGCCATGCCAGGCGGGCAGCATGAACCAGAATGAACTCCCGCCGTCCAGTTCACTCTCGACGCCGATCAACCCGCCGTGCGCCTCGATGATCCGCTTGACGATCGCCAGTCCCAGGCCCGCGCCGCCAAAGCGGCGCGTCTTCGTGCCATCTACCTGATAGAACCGATCCCAGATGCGGCTCAACTGATTTTCGGCAATGCCGATGCCGGTGTCAGTCACGATCACCTTGATCCCGGCCTGCGGTTGTGGGTCCGTTTCTCGAAAGCGAGCCTGCGCCTGCTCGACTCGGATCTGGATCGCGCCCCCGTTTGGGCTGAACTTGATGGCATTGTCCAGCAGGTTGTCGAGCACTTCGCCCAGGCGGTTGGGATCTCCCAAAACTGGCGGCAGATTCGGAGGACTCTTGACCTCTACCGCGATGCCCTTTCGCAGCGCCGTGACGCGTGCGCCTTGGCCGCAGGCCTGCGCCAGACTGCCCAGATCTATGGGACTATAGGCGTGTGAATGCAGCTCCATCTGCTGCAAATTGATGATGTCGTTTACCTGGTGCACCATGGCCGCGGCGCGGTCGGCGACAATTGTGAGGGCTTCTCGCTGCTGCGCGCTCAGGTCCCCCAGGGCATTTTCCAGCAGCAGATCCACATAGCCGCACACAAAGGTCAGCGGCGTGCGCAGCTCATGCGAAACCGTCTGCACGAACTCGTCTTTCAACCGATCGAGCTGCTTAAGATCATCGTAAGCCACGGCCAGTTTTTCTGCGCGCGCGCGGGCATCTTCATACAAACGGGCGTTGACGATCGCCACGGCGACCTGACCTGATAGAAGCCCGACCACACGTTGATCATCTGGATTGAACACGCGGCCGGGTTCCGCGTGGTAGATCGCGAGGACGCCCAAAATCTCGCTGCCCCAGGTCAGTGGTACACCGAGAACCGAGCTGAGCGCGGTTTCGGTAAAGCCCTCACTGGAAAAGCCAGCATGATAGTCATTCGTTATGATGGTTTCGTTGCGCGCCAGCACGAGGCCTACCAGGCCATCGCCACGTCGCATGCGCGCCCCCGTATAGTCGTGCTGCCAGGACGGCGGCTGCTGCGAAACGCGCAGTTCAAGCTGATCTATATCAGGCAGGTAGATGTAGAGCGCGGCGCCCTGTGCGTCTACAAGCGTAATCGCTTGAGCGACAATCGTCCGCAGGAGTTGGTCCAGATTCAAATTACTGGTCAATGCCAGTTCAACCTGACGCAAAGACTCGAGGGCGCGTACGCGGCGTAAGGCGACGGCGTGGAGCTGGGCGTTGTCCACGGTTACGGCGGCCTGATCCGCGAGCATGGTTAGCAGTTGCTGATCTTGTACAGAAATGGTGTGGCGATCGAAAAAAGCGATCGTGAAGACACCAAGCACGCGGCCAGCCCGCATCAACGGGATGCCGGCAATAGCATGGGGAACGGTGTTGCGGTCAGGCCAATCGGCATACAGGGGGTGTTGATCCGCGTGGCTGACGACCACCGGTGCGGCGCTGTGCACTACCTGGTAACTGAGGCCATGCGGCCGCAGCGTCGTGGTCACGGGGGTGCGGCGGCCATCGTGCCACAGCGCGCGGCCAAAGGTGAACCGGTCATTGACCTGATCGTAGAGAAAGATATGGATATTGCCGGGGTGCATGAGGTCCATGGCGGCCGCCGTGATCGTATCCAGGACCTGGTTTAGATCGAGACCGCTGGCCATGTGGAGGCTAATCTCACGCAGCGCCTCGAGTTGCTGTAACTGCCGGGTAACGGTGTCGAACAGGCTGGCATTGGTAATGGCAATCGCCAATTGATTCGCCAGAATCAAGAGCAGATCAAGATCATTGGCAGTGAGTTGTCCTGGCACAGCCGACTCTACGTTGATCACGCCCAGCACGTGCTCCGCGTTTTGGACGGGAACAGCCACCTCCGAAACAAGCGTTGGCAGCTCACGCTGAAAATCAACATCTACACTGGCGTCCGGCACAAATTGGGCCTGGCGCGTGCGTACGGCGCGCGCCATGACCCCAGTGGTCAGCGGCAAATCCCAAATCAGCGTTGCCGGGTCGTATCCCACCTGGTACTGAAGCCGCAGGCGCTCATCCTCGACGCGATAGATACTGACGAAGCGGTAACCAAAGACCTGCGCCAGGGTCTCCACCGTACGCTTGTAAACCTCCTGCGGCTGCAGTGTGCTGGCTACCATGCTACTGACGACGTGCAGCGCTTTCAAGTCCTGGGCGAAACGCCGGCTTTCCAGGAGCAAGCCGGCCGTGTAGAGGGTTACTCCCACCTGGTTGCCCAGGGTAGCCAAAAGGTCAATATCCTTCTGTGGATAAAAATCGTCAGGATGCCTCTCACCCAACAGCCAAATGCCGCGGACGCCTTTTCCCACCGAGAAAGTAATCGCCAGTCGCGGCCAATCGAGCGTTTGATGAGAGGCGCGCTCCTCGTAAGGGTGGTAACGTCCGGCTGCAGCCAGCAGATCACGCAGCGCCGACGCCGGCCAGCTTGGAGGCACAACGGCGTTTTCCACGTAGACGGTGTCTACCGCCACCCCGGATGACCCCTGCGGAAGATCAGATGGTATCACGATCAGCGCCGATTGGCGGATCAGCAGGCTGGGCATGATTTCGCGCGCCAACAACGCCACGAGATCATCGCGGGTCACCGCCTGGGGAATACGGTTGGCGAAGGTGCGAATCAATTCGTCGGGGTTGTGTTCGGCGCCGTACGCCAGGCGATCAATCGCGCGTACGAAGCCTTGACGCAGCGCGATGGCAAGGGCGACGAAAAGCGCCGAGCAAACGAGATAAGCCAGGATTGCATTCGTGCTGAGCTGCAGCCAGCGTCCGAGCAGTGAAAAAACAAGGAAGAACGCCGTGCCAAAGAGTGAAATGAACGCGTAGACGCTTAACAAACGGTTGGCCCGAAACTCCAGGGTGCCCAAGCGGTGTTTGTAGGCGGCATAGGAATAGAAGAGCGGCAATGCTGGCAGAGCCAACGTGGCAAAGACCGCGGTGTTGACAATCGGAAGCTCGATGCCGATCAAGATAGGAATGACCCAGAGTAAAAGGCCGGGGGCAAAGGCCAAAATGACGCCGGTCAGCATGAGACGCGCCGCTACACGATCGGATGTGGACATAGGGCGCAAAAGGCGGTAGTTGATGAGGCCCAGGCTTGCCAAAATCGCCAGCGCGTCGCTCATGATGTAGGCCCGTGCGGGCGGCAGCGACCACAACTCGCTCAGGGCCAGCGCGATGAAGATCACATAAATGGGCGGCAGCGAAATTCGAGATTTGAGGCGAGGCAATGGATCTGGCACATCCAGATGGAGATGGAGAAAGACTGGCGCCATGAGCCATCCGGCCATGCGTACGACAAAGGCCGAGCCTCCCAGGTGCGTGTTGGAGCTGAATCCGGCCGCCAGCCAGACGGCAATCAGATAGTTGGAAAGTACGAGCAGCGCCCAGCGCCCATCGCGCGGCCGCAGAAAAAGCGAGATGAGGGAGCCAGCCAGCCAAAAGGGAAGCACGAACAGGAGATTGAACAGCGCCATGTTCCAGGCCGGGCTGGTTGTGTCCGGTATGACCCAATCGGCCTGCCTTACCTGGTTCTCTCGTTTCAGGGTGATGGGTACATGGCTGCCAGCCGCATAACCCCCAAATGGCACGGCCGTGCGATCCTCGATGTACCGAGCATACGTCAGATCGCCAATTTGCAGCACGTGGTCGCCGGGCAGAAACTGTGCGTTGTTGGCGAGACACCAGGCCAGCGCTGGGTCACATTGATCGGTATCCAGCACTTCCCAGTCATACGTGAGGCTGATACCAGGATAATGGCCGAGCAGCGGGTAGGTAAACGCATAGAACACGCAGACGAGGAGAATGGTTAAGGCCACGATGGACAAGAGGCCATCAAGCCGTAAAGCGGCTGCCCGCGGGTTTCCACGGGGCGGGAGATCTGGGCGGGCTGCATCCGGTGCAAGCGCTTCAGAACTGCGATTCATGCATCGCTTCCTAGATGTTCAATTCGGGAGGCACTTCCAGCCCAAGCAGTTGAAACAAGGTCCTGAGCGGCGCCATCTGATCCTTCAGCGCGTCCCGAATGGGCGCTGCATTGGGCAACTGCAGATCATCAAGGCGCTGCTGCGCGGACTGAAAGCGCGTTATCGTTTGATAGATCGCATAGCTCACCGCGCCGCTGTCAATGAGGATTTGCTGCGCCTGTTCTAAGATGCCTGGTTCGGCCAGACGGGATTGCAGCGCGACGAACGCGTCGCGCTGTTCATGCGCTGCGGTGCGGGCATAGAGAATGAGGAGATTATTCCGTCCCTGCGTCCAATCGGGCGAAGCAGGCACCTGCAGGGCGTCTTCAAGATCGTCAAACAACTGAACCATCTCACCCAATTGTACGCCCACGGCATAGATTTCAGCCGCAAGCTCGGAACCGGCGCCGCCCAAAAGCGCTCCTACCTGCAAAGCTACGCCATAGAAGGGTGTACTCTTGGCTTCGACGACCTTCCAATAGTCATCTTCACCGGTTAAGTTTTGCACGTCGAGCCACTGGCCGTAGGCTGTCTTCAGCGCCAGGAATGCCAGGCGATCCTGAACTGCGGCGCGCTGGGCGGCAGGCAGTGGCGCCTGATCCATGACGCGCAAGGCTGCGGCTTGAAAGGCCAATGCCAGGTTCGCTGCCTGGCCAACGCCGATCCGATGGTGCTCGCCGCGCGGGTCTTCGTCCAACAGATCATCGGCCAAGATGATGCTAATTTGCGAACATGCGATCGCCGCCACGCCCGGCAGCGCATCAGCCTCGGCCCCGCCCACGGCCTGACACCCAATGACGGGCAACAGCCAATCCATACGCACCTTGCCCGCCGTGCGCGTCAAAATGGTCGCCATTTGCGGCCAAGCGGCAATTTCTGGAATAGCCAGCAACAACCCGGTGATGTCATCGTTCGTCATGTGGCTTCCTCAGACTGTGATGATCGAGGGACAGTAATCAGACTCAAAAGCCATAGCGTGTGGGAGAGTCCCACACGCTATGAATCAACAAATCGAGCTGTCTGTCATGTCAGGCGGCAGGGCCGACCAGGATGGTTTAGAGGTTCCATCCAGTCCATACAAAATTGGGGTTTTGCGAATTACCGGTGCGCAGCGCAATGCGTTGGGGGCCTTGGATGGTCTTTACCTGACGCAGTGCGGTTATCAGAGGGGTGTTGGGTTGCGATGATGCCAACATCGTGTGAAAATGGTCAATTGACATCTCGGATCTTTCTTCCAGCAAAATGGCAAATGGGTGTTTCATTTTGTTTCGCCTCCTGGCAAGTCGGTGGTTGTGCATTGGCAGCCATGTTGAAAAAGAGGAACGGCACAAACAAATAATAACCGGCAAACCCATTTCTGTCAAAGGTCAGAATTGGCCCGGCGTTGAGTGCTCCCGGGTTGTTCCTGGGAGCACCGCCATCTTGCCAGCCCCTTTCGTCAGCACAGGCCTCATCGCACCGGAGGCTCCTCAGTCGTCAAGCGCCTGTTCTCTCTGCTTCTGCAGCGCGCACGGCCGCGCGCACCGCCTGCGCTGAATCGAGCATCAAGACCGACTGCGCCAGCGCCGTTGCGGCCTGGCGGCTCAATGAACGCAGCCGCTGTTTGGCCGCGGGAATGACGGCGGGACTCATGCTGAATTCGTCCAACCCCAGGCCCAAGAGGATCGGCATGGCGGTCAGGTCGCCGGCCAATTCTCCGCAGACGCCCACCCAACGCCCATGCGCGTGCGCGGCCTCGATAACCTGGGCAATCAAACGCAGCACGGCTGGATGGAGCGCGTCCGCGAGATAGGCCACGCGGGCATTGCCGCGTTCGGCGGCCAGAGTGTACTGGGTCAGGTCGTTGGTGCCGATGCTGAAGAAATCCACGACCGGCGCCAGCTTGTCAGCCATCACGGCGGCAGACGGAATCTCCACCATGATGCCGATCTGCAGATCTGAAGGCGCAGGAACCCCGTCCGCCGCCAGGTCACGCTGCACCCTCTCCAACTGGCTGCGCAGCAGCGCCACTTCGTCAGCGGTCGCAACCATCGGAAACATGATGCGCACACGATGCCCAACGGCCGCGCGCAACAGCGCGCGCAACTGCGGCTCGATCAGATCGGGGCGCTCCTGGTACAGGCGGATGGCGCGTGCGCCCAGGAAAGGGTTGTCCTCATGGCCGAGGTTGACATAGGGCAATTCCTTGTCTCCGCCCACATCCAAGGTGCGCGCCACGACCGGTCGTTGGCCCATGATGTCAAAGATGGCCCGGTAAATTTCCTCTTGATCGGCTTCCGTGGGCGCCGTGTCACGATTGAGGTAAAGGAACTCGGTGCGCAGCAAGCCGACCCCTTCCGCGCCCGCTTCGATGGCCCGCCGTGCATCGGCCACACTGCCGATATTGGCAACCACCTCAACGTGAACGCCATCCGTCGTCATTGAAGCCTCTTGGCTGGCCGCCGCGGCTCGCTGACGCGCCGCGAGCCAGGCCGCGCGCCGCGCCTCCCAGGCCGCCGCCTCGCTCCCAATCGGGTTGACCAAGACCGCGCCGCTTTCGCCATCCACCACCAGGAACGCTCCCGCGGGCAGCGCCAGCAAGCGCGCGCCCAAACCGACCACGGCCGGAATACCGAGCGTGCGCGCCAGAATGGCGCTGTGCGACGTGGGGCCGCCGCGCGCCGTGCACAGCGCCAGCACTTTGCTGCGATCCAGATTGGCGGTGTCGCTCGGCGCAAGATCGTCGGCCACCACGATGGCCGGCGCGTCCAGGCTGAAGGCGGCGCGCTCGCCGGTTAGTGCGAACATCACCTGGCGACCCACATCACGCACATCGGCCGCACGGGCCTGAAGGTAAGGGTCATCCAATGAGTCGTAGGAGGCGGCCATCGCCTCGACGCTGTCCTGCCAGGCGGCCTCGGCGTTCAACGCCTGGTCGAAGATACTTTCGTGCGCTGGATCGAGCAAAGCCGGGTCGTCAAGGAAAAGCAGATGCGCATCAAAAATGGCTGCCTCGGCGGGCGCGCCCTGCCGCAGCAAAAGGCCGTGGGTCGTCTTGATCTGCTCGCGCACCGCCTGCATCGCAGCCTGCAGTCGCTCCCACTCGGCCGCCGGGTTTGCCACGATCATGCGCTCCACCGCGGACGCGGTCGCCTCGAAACGGCGGGCAGGGCCAATGGCAATACCAGGGGAAGCAGCCACCCCCTGCAGCCGCCCCCGCGGCTCATCCTGGGTAGCCATTGCAGGCTCCTCCACCGCTTGCACATCTTGCACAGGCTCAAGCGCCTTCGCCAGCCGCGGTGCAGGCGCAGTTGACTCACCATTCGGCGCTGCGATCCCATCGCCAAAGCCTGCGTCGGCCAACTGCTCTAACGCGGCGAGCGCGGCCTCAGCATCGGCGCCGCTGGCGCTCAGTTCAATCTCATCGCCTTGGCGGATCGCCTGGGTCGCGACCAGGTTGATGCTGCGCGCATTGACCGCCGGCCCGTGACGGGTCAGGTTGCGCACCGTCACGGAACTGGAAAAACGGCCCACGGTCTGCACGAACCGCGCGGCCGGGCGAGCATGCAGCCCCAGACGGTTGCGCACCGTCAACCGCCGTTGAATCTGGCGGTCGGCCGTGCTGACAGGGGGCAGCGCGCCAGGCTCGGCTGTCTGCACACCCAGGTGCGTGGCCTTGGGCAGCAAGGCGCTGCGCGCTTCGGCCGCGGTGACGGCCAGGGAGCTGCCCAGGCCGGCCTGCACCGCCGCGGCCAGCGCGCCTTCAACCAGGGGCGCTTCGCACAGAAGAACACGCTGGCGTGTCTCTTCGGTGACAAAATCAAGCGCCATTTCGGCGCTCAAGACGGCGCTGCCCAAGTCCATCAGAACCAGGACGCCGTCGGGGTCATCTACGGCCTCGATGGCCCGCTGCACCAAGAAAGGGTCCGTTCCCAGGGCATGGTCAGGATCATCCAGACCGCCGGCGGCTGCGATTTTTACGCCAGGGGCCACCATCTGGCGCGCCAATTCTAGAACGCCCTGAGCAAGCGAATAGCTGTGTGATACAATGACGAGGCCAACCATAGAAACCTCTTGTGCGAGACGATGGCTGGTGTGCGGAGACGATGCGGCGGACCTATCGCCTTCGAGGCCAGCGGGGATGAACTAGGCGAGGGCAGCCACCAATTCGCGGCAGAAGAACGGGATATCCGGCACGACGCGGCCCCACACCAGGTTGCCATCGCGGAAGGCCGGTTCATCCACCCACGCGGCGCCAGCGTTCAAGAGGTCATCCTTGATGCCCAGGCTGCCGGTGCTGCGATGACCGCGCACGATGCCAGCCGAGATGCCAACCAGGCCGGCATGGCAGATCATGCCCACCACCTTGCCCTGGTCATATATCTGGCGCACCAGGGTGGTGATCGCCGCGTAGCGGCGGAGCTTGTCAGGCGCCCAGCCGCCAGGCACGATCAGGCCATCAAAATCGGAGGCCTGCACATCAGCCGCGGCCACGTCGGTCGTCGCGGTCAGCGCGCCGGTTTTGCTCCTGACCGTCTTGCCGGCGGCGAGGCCCACGACGGTGACGCGGGCGCCCTCTTCCTGCATGCGCATCAGCGGCGCCCAAAATTCCAGATCCTCGAATCCTTCTTCCACCAAAATGGCAATCCGCTTGCCTTGCAATCGCAATGTCATAACCATGTCCTTGTGATATTGTCTGTCGCCGGTTGACACAGCGGGCAGTCGAGAACTTCCTGCGCCTGCTGCATGTGCGCGGCGGTCAGCTCGGCCGCGGGCAGCGCTTTGAATCCCACAGCGCCGCAGCGGCAGGCATACCAGCCGCCGGCGGCGGCGCGCCAGGGCACGCCGGCTTCTAAATTAACCACTTCGACGCCCACGCGCCAGCGCGCATTGGTGATGAGCCGCCAGCAGCCGGCCTGGCGCAGGCGTCGGGCGTACTCGGCAAAGTGCGTGCAATGCCGCATCAGCAGCACGGCAACCGTAATCCCCGCGGGCAGCGGCCAGGTCAGCGCATCCGCGCAGACCGCGGTCAGGTTCGCGGGCAAGGTCGCCAACTCGCCCTGCGCCAGCACAGCCGCCTGCTGTTCGAGCGCGAACACACGACGGCCGCGCGCGGCGATGCGCCGCGCCAGGCGCAGGTCGCCGGCGCCAATGTCCAGCACCACATCGTGCGGCCGGATGAGCGCCAGGACGTCCGCATACGTTGGCTCGTCATACGGCGCCCAGGCGCTCTCCCAGTCAGCGGCAGTCCACACAGCGGCAGTCATCGCCCGCGTCACTCATTCAGCGGTCGGCGTTTCTCCAGGTCATACAACCCATACGCGGCCGCCAACACTTCGATTGGATGGCGGCTGGGCTTGTGCGTGCCATGCTCCAACTGCCAGCGACATGTCTCGGAGTCGCACGCGGTGAGGGCGACATCGTCGCCCTGCGCGCGCACAAAGCTGAACAGTTCCTCGCCCACGTCCATCGCAATCTGGTACTTTTCAACCTTGTAGCCATAGGTGCCGGCAATGCCACAGCAGCGGGCGTGGCTGTCGCGCACATCCAGGCCGGGGATCATTTCAAGAATCTCCAGCGCTGGTTTGCCCACGCGGTGCGCCCGATACTGGCACGGCGCATGATAGGGCAACACCATCTCGATGTTCTTGAAATCGGTACGGAGTTGGCCTTGGGCGGCCAGCTCGCTCAGCCATTCGAAGATGTCCCAGGTGCCCATCTTGAGCTGTTCGCTGGCCTCGCCCTGCATGTCCAGCAGTTCGGGCGCTTCTTCCTTGAGGGTTAGCGTGCAGCTGGTGCTGGTGCCCACCACGGGGATGCCCCGCGCGGCGTAATCGGCAAGGTAGCCCACGTTGTGCTCATGGTAGCTGGCCGCGGCCTGGAATTCACCGTTGCTCAGCATGGGCAGCCCGCAGCAGTTTTGCGGCGGCACAATGACCTCGTAGCCATGATGCTCGAAGACCAGGACGGCCGCCTTGCCGATGAACGGCTCGTAATACATGGTGGCGCAGCCGTGGAAGTAGACCACCTTCTTCTCTGAATGCAGACGCTGCCCTGCGGTGCGCTTCAACCAGTCGCCGAAGGTGCCCTCCGTGCTCCAGTACGGCAGCGGCGCTCCACGCGCAATGCCCATGACCTTCTCTGCCAGCAAGCGGCTGAAGCCATTGTGCATCGCCAAGTTGGCCAGAGCCGGGACGTAGCTGCCGACCTTGCCCAACATCTCGTTGCGCCCCAGGAGGCGATTGCGCAGCGGGATGCCGTGTTCGGCCACCATTTGTGCGCGCGCCCGCGCGTTGATCTCGGCAATGCGCACGCCCGTGGGGCACACTTCATTGCAGACACGGCAGCCAGAGCAGTAGTCCACCGAATGATCGGGGGAATGAGGCTGGCCGTTCTCGCGGAAGCGCTGCGCCTGCGGCCCAGAATACTTGGGGCCGTGAAACTGATCGGTCACCGCGGCCACCGGGCAGTAGCTCGTACAGATGTTACATTTGATGCACTCGTCGAGCGATTCGCCCACCGAGTGCCAGGAAATCGTGTGCATAAGGATAGTCCGTTCGTAAATGCTGAAACGTCAGGCCGCGAGCCTTACGCCGCCTGCATGAGTCGCTGGGCAGCCGCGCGGCCGCTGGCCAGCGCGACGCCTTCCAGGCTCCGCTCCTGGATGTAATCACCCCCGGCCAACAGGCCGCCCGCCGTCCATAAGTTGCGATACACGGGGGCGCCGT
>CAZEPA010000085.1:0-10998 GCA_964513955.1 uncultured Anaerolineae bacterium
TGCTGAGGCGCACGTCCACGGTGGCGCGCAGGGTTTCGTTGACGCGCTTGCCCATATCCTCACGCGTCGGCCCCAACAGCAGGCCGCCCTCAGCCCGCGCAGCCTGCATTTCCAGCCGGAGCTGGCGATTGCGCACGGTCCAGGTCACATGATCGTCGCTCACCTGGAGCTTCTCGATGCGCGCGCCACTATAGGTCGCAAAGCGCACCAACTGCCCCTGGCGCCAGAGGCCAATGATGAAGCCAGGAAAGGCGCGTCCCACCCAGGGAATAATCGCCACCGAGGCGGTCAAACAGACTCCCGGCTCAGAGAAATGGTTGGACTGAAACCAGATCCAGGCGGCGGGGAAGGCTTGCCCCCAATCCTTCTCGATGTAACCGCGGCCGCGGCTGAAATCGCGCGCCAAGCCATTGACCTCCAGCGCGCCCTCAATGGTGTGATCGAAGCTCAGAACGCCATGGTAACATTCCATGGCCGGCATCCACGCGTACCAGCCCATAATGCCCGGTGAGAGAACGCTGACCGGCCAGGGCCGAACGCCCTCGAAGTGCAATTCTCCCCGTATTTGCCCCGCGGGCCGTTGGATGTCCAGCTGGATGCCGTGGGTCGTGAAGATGTTGGGGCCGATGCGGACTTCAAAAGCGTCTGCGGCCGCCCAGAAATCGGACAGCGGGAAGGCATGGTAGTCTGCCTGACCGGTCAACCCGTTGAGCACCTGCACGAAGGCGTGCGCCTCGCCGCTGAGCTGCACCCCCGGGATGATGGCGTAGCGCGACGATTCGTCCGCGCTGACCAGTTTGTAGTACCAGCCTTCGAAAAACGGCGGGCGCTTGCCATGACCGTGATAGACGGCCGGGTGGAGGGTTGTCTGGACAAACTGTTTGATGTTCATGATTTCCTCTGCGACCTACGCTGTTTGGTTCCGACCGGGGTGGACGATCCTGCCCCTACGGAGGTGATTGTCATGGAATCATGGCAGCGGACTGCGAGCGACGCTGCGCCAGGCCAGGACTACGAACAAGCCCACAGCCAGGCCGCCTATCGCGGCTGGCCCAGGTAGATGCCAAAAGAAGGCCTGCCCGATCGCTTCCAGCGCCCAGGTGATGGTGTAGATGAGCAGGAGCGGGCGCACCGGCACGGCTGTGGGACGCACTGCGCGCGTGATGGCGGCCGACACCAACAGCCAGCCCAGGAAGTTGGTCCAGGGAATGCCAAAATAGCCGCTGGGGACAGCCCACACCCAGAAACCCCAGCTCACCATGTGCGGGTCGAGCAGAAGATCCCAGGCGGTGAAGGCCAGCGCCGTCGCCAGCGCGAACCGCAGCGGCCGTGCGCTGCCCACAAGCGCCTGCGCTGCCGCCCACGCCAGCGGCAGCAGCATGAGCCAGGCCAGCGGCACCAACAGCGGTACGTGCGCGATCTGCGGTTGCAGCGTCGCGGTGTAGCGATAGGCGCCGAAGGGGAAACCGGTGGCCGCACCGAATGCCTCTGCGGCCCAGGCGAGCGCCGCCACAGCACCGCCCACGCGCAGCACACGGGGCCATCCCCACGCGTCCGCCAGGATGGCGGTGACGGCGGTAAGCTGCAGGAGCACGCTGAGGGCGACGCCGCGCGGCAGCGCGTCAGCGCCGAGGCTGCGCTGCGTCAGCGGCAGCACGACCAGAATCAGCAGCCAGGCCGCGCCAAAGAGCAGGGCCGACTGATGTCGCGGAAGCCACAAAAGCCCCACGCGGACATACGAGCGCAGAAAACCAAACGCCTGGTATTCTGGCCCCGGTGAGGCTTCGGCGCTTTCCAGCGCCCTGCGATCATCGGACTTCTGCATAAGACACTCGTTTCAGCCGCACGCGTGTGAGTCCACCACGCCTAACCCGAGCAAGGCGGAGCCGCATGTTTCAACGCAAGGGCGCCACGGTGCAAAGACGCTCAGAAAACGCTTTGCGGCTTCGAGTCTTTGCGGCTTCGCGTTAGAATTTCTTGCTCGCTGCGCCAGAATCTCACGGACAAGAACCTAACGCGACCGCCGCTGGCGCGAGAGATCGTGTAGGAGCGTAGCCGCCGCGTTGAGGCCGGCCGCGCCCATGATGCCGCCGCCGGGATGGGTGCTGGCGCCGGTCAGATAAAGGCCAGGCAACGGGCCGCGGTAGTGGCCGAAATTGAGCGCGGGCCGCATGAAGAACATCTGGTCAATGGACATCTCCAGGTGCATGACGTTGCCGCGCAGCAGGCCGAGCGTGCGCTCCAGGTAGAGCGGCGTCTCGACCAGCTGGCCGATGACGGCATCGCGCACGTTCGGCGCGTACTGAGCTAGGGTCGCCAGCATGTGATCAGCCACGTCCTGGCCCACGTCGTCCCACGACGCGCCGGAGGCAAGTTCATACGGGTAATACTGACCCCACAGGAACAGGGTATGCTGACCGGGCGGCGCCAGCGTGGGGTCCACAGCGGAGAAGGTCATGGCAATCAAGCCGGGCGCGTCCGACGGGCGGCCGCCGAGATAATCGCCGTAGGCCCGATCGAGGTAGTCCATGCTGGGGCAGATGAACTGCAAGGCGCGGTGCTGAGGCCCAGGCGCGCCGTCGGCCGCTGTGGGCAGGGCCGTGTAATTGGGCAGCTCAGCCATCGCATAGCGCACCATCATGCCGAAGCCATTGCCAATGCGCGCCTGGCTGAGCCGTGTGCGCGCTTTGGGCGGCAGCATGACGCCGTCCAGGAGCTGGAGCGTGGTGTGAATGTGCGCGCCCGAGACAACCGCGCGCGCGGTGAACCGTTCGCCGGCCGCGGTCTCCGCGCCCACGGCGCGGCCGCGTTCGACCAGGATGCGCGCGACCGGTGCATCGGTGAAAATTTCGCCGCCATGGGCTTGAATCATGCGCGCCAGGGCTTGCGTCAACATGCCGGAGCCGCCCCGCGGACGCTTGACGCCGCTGACGTGGTACATGGGATGCCACAGAGCGAAGGGCGCGGAAAATGGTTCCGTCGGCGGGGGGCCGGACTGCGCGGCCATCCACGCGATCAGCGCGGGCACGTGTGCGCCCTCGAACGATTGGCGCAGCACTTGCCCGTAGCCGCGCACGATGTCCAGCAGGCGATCAGCCGCCTGGCCGCGCATCCCCTTGTTTAAGGCCATGTAGCGCATCAGGTTGAGCGGCGTCGGCGCATGAATGAAAGCCTCAACCATGCCCTGCGCCACCGGCTCCCATGTCTTGACAAAGCGCCGATACGCCTTGGCATCAGCGGGCGACACCGCGGCGATGCTTTGGCAAGTCTTGTCGAGGTCCTTCCAGATCGTGATGT
The DNA here is from genome assembly GCA_964513955.1 of uncultured Anaerolineae bacterium. Taxonomy (GTDB): domain Bacteria; phylum Chloroflexota; class Anaerolineae; order SSC4; family Amarolineaceae; genus Amarolinea. The sequence goes on from CAZEPA010000085.1 coordinate 3,298, forward strand.
GCTTCCCATCCGGGAAGGGCGACCAGAAGAGCGGATCAACGTCCAGGTATTCCAGCCCGTAGCGCGCAAGCTCCAGGTCCGCGACGATGGGCGTGTGATGAATCAGGATATGCGCGGATCCGCCCAGGTCAAAGCGAAAGCCAGGCACGATCTCTTCCGTCACGACCGCACCGCCAACTTTGTGCCGCCGTTCCAGGATACCGACCTTGTAGCCGGCCTTTGCCAGGTAGCCGGCGCAAACAAGGGCATTGTGACCGGCGCCGATAAAAAGAGCGTCGAATTGGCTCATATTTCTCCCTGTCCGTTTGATGTTAGGGAAGCAGCGTCTGTACGAAAGGTGCGACGGCCTGCAGGAAATCCTGCGGGCACTCTTCCTGCGGCACATGGCCGCAGTTCGCGATGACGGCCAGTTGCGCGCCAGGAATCTCCTGCGACAAACGAATGCTTTGCGCAGTTGGCACCCAGGTGTCGAATTCGCCGGTCACCACGAGCACCGGCAGCTTGAGGCGTTTGACATCGTCGCCCAGGGTGTTGGACATGCGGCTAGCTGCCAGGAATTCGTAAAAAGCCCGATCCCAGTTCTCAATCTTGAGTGGGCGCTGGTACAAAGCCAGCATCTCAGGCGTGACTTTCGACGAGTCATGATAAGCCGAAGGCAGCAACGTGCTGATGCTGCTCGCCTGTGAACGCGCCAACAGCGGGCCGAGGTGGCGCATCTGTGGCGAGTTGAACAGCGGCCGCGTGATGGCCGATGTGCCGCCGCCTGTGTAGATGGCAGGGTCCACCAAGACCAGCGCAGAGACTCGATCCGGGTGGCGCAAGGCGACTTGCGTGCTGATGGTGCCGCCGGCCGAGTTGCCAACCAGGATCGCACGCTGGATGCCAAGCCGATCCATCAGCCCCACCACCAGATCTACCTGCGCGTCGGGGCCATAGGGATTGGCGCCTGTCCAGGTCAACGGTCGTTCGGTCAGCCCAAAGCCGGGGCGATCAAAGGCGACGACCGTGCCAAGCGCGGAGAGGCGCGGACGAACGGCGCGCCAGGTTTCCGTATGCGAGCCAAAGCCATGCAGCAGAATCATCGCCGGGTCACCCTGCCCGCTGCGCTTGACATGCAGGCGCAGGCCGTTCACCTCGATAAACTCACTGTCCGGATCAGCCAGTTGCTCCGGTGGAACCAGGCCTGGCAAGGGAGAGACAGGCACCAGCAAGGGCACCGTCAGAAGTAAGATCAAGATGACGCCCACAATGACGAGCGCTGTGCGTACGATCCGCTTCATGATTTTTCCACTACCCCTATTGTCAATCGCCTCTGAACGGACTTACTGGCTCAGTCCGTCCAGAAGAGCCACGGTCGCCGTAATGACCTGACGCTGCTGATCCGCACGGCTGATCGTGGCGTCGTTATCGCCTGACTGCTTGCCGTACCAGCCAAACTGAGCATGGTTGCCGCCCTCGAGCGGTACGAAGCGCGTGCCAGGGGGCAAGAGGGGGCGCGAAGCGTCAATCTTGACGCCGGTCGCCAGCCCGTCGCGTGTGCCATAAACGGACACGACGCGCACGTTGCGCTCGACCAGGCTGTTGTTCGATGCGGGATAGGCTGCCCACAGCGCAAGCCCGGAGACTTTTTCAGGATGTTGGTACGCATACTGTGCGGCCATGGCGCCGCCCAATGAATGACCTCCGATCACCCAGTGCGACACCGATGGAAAAACCTGCATCACGGCGCTGGCCCGATCAGCATCGAAGAAGGCGAGCTTGAAGGGCATCGGCACGATGACGACCAGATGGCCCGCTGCAGCGATGTCACGCGCCGCAGGCGCATAGGCTCTTGCATCCACCAGACCGCCGGGATAAAAGATCAGCCCGGCTTTGGCCGCGCCGGCTGGTGGTTGAAAAACCAGCCAGTTGTGGTCAGGCAGCGGGGTGCTGGCCTGCGTAGCCTGCACGGCCTCGGCCATCGGCGCCGGCGCAAACAAGGTCGTCCACGCGAAGAAACCGCCGACGAGCAGAATCAACAAGAAAAGGGGGATGAGCCAGAGTAAGCGTTTGGTTTTCATGGTCTCTCACTGCGAATGGACGGGGAGCGCATGTCGGCGCTCCCCGCAAGATAGCTAGTGACTTGTAATCGGCACTGCGACAGGAACGGTGCGTGACGGCAGTGGCGGGTCCGGGTTGACAACGAAACGTCGCCAGGTGAAAGAAACGACCCAGACCATGATCAGCGCGCCAAAGGCGCCTGGCGCCCAGGTTCCGGCCTGCTGCAGCAGCACGCCGCCGACGGTTGGCGCCAGCACACGCGTGACGCTCTCCACCGAAGCGGCCAGGCCTAAGGTGCCGCCGATCTCCTCAGGATACACGGCTTTGGTCAACGCGCTGCTGAGCACCGTGTTGAGGATGCCGCCAGAGACCGCGGTCGGGATCAGAACAAGCAGCAGCACCGGCACGTTGGGCGTCAACGCCCACGCGAGCAGCGAAACGGCCATGATGCTGACGCTGCCCATGATGAGCTGCCGGTCGCTAAAGCGAGCGGTCAGCCGGCCCACGCCGAAACCTTGCACGATCACCGAAAGCACGCCCACGTAGGTTAGAATGAAGCTGGTGCTGCGCACGTCCAGGTTCAACCGGTACTGCGCGTACAAGGCAAAGACCGATTGGAAGATGGCGAAGGCCAGACCGAAAAAGAAGCGCACGTGCAGCAGCGGGCCTACACGCGGCCGCCGCATCGCAGACAATAACGACGCCAGCGAGAAGGCGGGGCGCGGGCGGGCCGCCAGCGCGGCGCGCTTCTCTGCGGTCAGCGACTCAGGCAAGAAGAAGAAGACCGCCGCCAGGTTGATGAGCGCCAGGCCCGCGGCTACAAACGAAGGCACGGCATAGCCGTAGGTGCTCAACAGGCCGCCGGCGGCCGGTCCCAGGATGAAGCCCAGGCCAAACGCGGCGCCAATCATACCCAGGCCCTTGGCGCGATTCTTTTCGTCGGTCACATCGGTGATGTAAGCCTGCGCGACGGTGATGTTGCCGCCGGTCAACCCATCGAGCATGCGGCTGATGAACAGAACCAGGAGCGAGCCGCCAACGCCCAGCAAGATAAAACCGACAAAAGTGCCAAAAATGCTGATCAAGAGCACTGGGCGCCGACCGAAGCGGTCAGAAAAACGCCCCAGGAGCGGCGCGCCGATCATCTGCGCCGCGGCGTAGGAGGCCACCAGCAGTCCCACGATGGTGGGTGTGGCGCCGAAGGTCTCCGCGTAGTAGGGGAGCAAGGGCAGAATCAAGCTAAAACCAAGCATATCCACGAGGACAACAAGAAAAATAGTTGTCAAACGACTCTTTTGCATCACCAATCCACCTCTAAAATAAATCATGCAGCGCATCCTGGCTACGGGAGGTAAGACGGAAGGAGGCTGGCGAGAGTCACCGGCGGGTGATGTTGGCTTTGCAGGTTTGGCCTCCTAGCCGGACGACGTTCGTGGAGAGACGCGAGCTCAGCGACCGAGTGCGTCGTCACGCCGGAGTCGTGACCTACGGACTGGGCCGGACGGCGTTGGTGGAAGGAAGCGAGCTCAGCGACCGAGTGCGTCGTCACGCCGGAGTCGTGATCTACGGACTGGGCCGGACGGCGTTGGTGGAAGGAAGCGAGGTTCGCGGCGGAGGGCGTCGGCACGCCGGAGGCGTGACCTACGGACTGGGCGTGTGATGTGGCCGAGAGCGTCGTCACGCCGGCGGCGTGACTTAAGGCGCGGCAGCGACTTTTTCGGCGCGGCGGGCGATCTCACGGATCATGCCCGAAAATATCAGGCCGTGCAGCGGGTAGAGGAGATACCAGTAGAGCAGGCCCAGGAGGCCCTTCGAGGCAAAGAACGCGGTCTGCACCAGGCGCGTGCGACCGTCGGGCTGCGGCTGGGTCTCGAACTGCAGCCAGGCGAGGCCCGGAACTTTCATCTCGGCGCGCAGGCGCAGCAGACGCGGCGCCTCGACCGCCTCGACGCGCCAAAAATCGAGCGCGTCGCCGACGCGCAGGTCATCGGGGTGACGCCGACCGCGCCGCAGCCCCACGCCGCCAATCAAGCGATCGGCCAGGCCGCGCAGTTCCCAAGCCCAGTTGGCATAGAACCAGCCGCGTTCGCCGCCAATGCCGCTGAAGGTGCGAAACGCGGCCGCAGGCGGCGCGGCCACAATCTGCTGGCGCTGCTCGATGAAGATGCCTTCCTGCTCAGTGAAGGTCGTCGGCGCGCCCTCGTTTTGACTGCTGACCAGGGCGTCTTTCCACGAAGTCTGCACTTGGCCGGCGTCCAACTTGGCGAGGGCAAAGCGCAGCGCGGTTGCGTAGTCCAGCGGCTGGATGGAGGGAAACAAGCGGCGCGCGCTGTCGTCATGTACGACTACCTCATTGCGCAGGCCCTGGATCAGCGGGCGGGCAATCGCCGCGGGCACGGGAGTCACCCAATGTACCCAGTACGAGGAGAGGCGCGGGGTCAGCACAGGAACGGGCAGCAGCCAGCGGCGCAGGCCGCGCGCGCGGGCATAGCCGGTCATCATCTGGCCGTAAGTCAGGATATCCGCGCCGCCAATTTCCAGGATGCGATTGGCGCTCTGGGGCAAACTGAGCGCGGAGACCAGGTAGCTGAGCACATCGCGCACGGCAATCGGCTGCACACGCGTGTAGACCCAACGCGGGCAAATCATGATCGGCACGCGCTCGGTCAGGTAACGGATCATCTCGAACGAGAGGCTGCCCGAACCTACGATGACCGCCGCGCGAAATTCCGTGACGGTCGTAGAGGCCGGGGATTGATCGGGCGAGGCGCAGGCCGCACGTAGGGCGTCGCCAGTGGCCTGGCGTGAGCGCAGATGCGGCGACAGGTCAGCCCCGGAGTCGCCCAGGCCGCCCAGGTAGATGATGCGCTGCACGCCAGCGGCTTTGGCCGCCAGGGCGAAGTTGCGCGCCGCGGCAATGTCGCGCTCGTGAAACTCGGCGCTGTCGCTCATACTGTGGATCATGTAGTAGGCTGCGCTGATGTCGGCCATGGCTGCAGGCAAGGTCTGCGCTTGCAGCACATCACCCTGCACCACCTCCACCTGTGCAAGCCACGGTCGGCCTTGCAAGCGTGCAGGGTCGCGCACCAACACGCGTACCCGGTGCCCGGCTTCGAGCAGGAGGGGAATCAGGCGGCCGCCGACATAGCCGGTGGCGCCGGTGACCAAGAGGTGCTGTGTTGTCATGCAAAGAGCTCCATCAACGATTGTTTGCTGCGTTCGATCTGCAGCCATGCGGCCAGCAGTCCGGCCAGGGGCGAGTCGGCGTCCGATTCGTGAAGCTCCGCATAGCTAGCGCTCAACTGCCCAAAGGCGTCGGGCGTCAAGGCAAAGAGCCAGGCGCTGGGGTCGGTTTCCTCGGCAACCGCCGCCGGCTCCAAAGCAACCGGCGTCATCTCATTGCCTTCTAGCGGCTGGCTGTTATCCATTTGTTCACCTCTCCCTGGCGCGAGGCGCAGCTCAAGTTGCCCCATCATCTGCCCTTCAGACGAGCGGTGCGCGCAAACGTCACCGGCTTTTTCGGAACCAACGACTGCGAACGTGGCGCTCACTTTACTACAGAGAACGCATCAAACACAAAAAACGGGCCAATGAGTCGAATGTGGCGACATCTCTGTGCTCTTCGTATTCTCTGCGATCAGGAAAATTGTTGACCTGCGGAATTTCTGGGTTGGCGCCGTTTGCCCTGTTGACGAATCTGCATTACCATGAAATCCGTAATCGCGAACCCTGGACACTCGCTCGGACAGGATGAACAGAATTGTCACCCTCAGCGGCCCAAGATAATCAGTGCAAAGGACCAACTATCCTGTGAATCCTGTAAATCCTGTCCAAGTTCTGAGCCGTCCGCGTAACACTGAGATCCCAGCGTTCTTCATGAGACACACTTCGAGATATTATGTCAAATAGTTCACCACAGGCGCGGGGCTATGCGCTGGTGCTGACAGCCGCGGCGCTGTGGGGCACGCTCGGCCTGTTCTACAAGGTGCTGATTGACCGCTTTGGCCTGTCGCCCCTCACCGTGGCGTCGTACCGCAGCCTGCTAGCTGGGCTGCTACTGCTGATCGTGCTGGCGCTGCGCAGCCCGCGGCTGCTGGCGGTCAACCGGCACGATCTACCGCTGCTCGCGGCCTACGGGGTGTTTGGCGTGGCCGGCTTTTTCATCGCCTACGCCTACGCGATTGACCTGGTGGGCGTGGCCGTGGCGGCCGTCTTGCTCTACACCGCGCCGGCCTGGGTGGGGCTGATTGCCTGGAGTTGGCTGGGCGAGACGATGCACCGGCGCCTGCTCATCGCCCTCGCGCTGACGCTGATCGGTTCGGTATTGGTCACGGGCCTGTACGACGTGAGCCACCTGCGGCTCAACGGCCTGGGGGTTTTGGCCGGACTAGGCGCCGGCCTCGGCTACGGGCTGTGGAGCGTCTTCAACAAAGTGGCGGTCGCGCGCTATTCGGCCTGGACCGTGCAAACGTACGCGCTGCTGATCGGCGCGGCCTGTTTTTTGCTGCTGGCGCCGCCCAGTCAACTCGCCAGCCCGCTGGCCGTGCCGCCGAGCTGGCCCTGGCTGCTGGCGATGGCCGTCATTCCGACGCTGGGCGGCGCGCTGACCTACTCGCTCGGCGTGCGCTGGGTGCCGGTCAGCGTCGCCAGCGTCGTTGCCACGCTGGAGCCGGTCATCGCTGGCGTCCTCGCCTATCTGCTGCTGGGCGAGCGGCTGACCCTGCTGCAAATCCTGGGCGGGGTCGCCATCATCAGCGCAGTGCTGCTTTTGCGGCCGGTGGACAGGCGGAAGGCTGAATTCGGAAGGTAAATGCCAAACCTGTGTGCTTACTTGGAGAGGATTGATTTGGCAGCCTGGAATAACGGCGGACCGTTGTGAGGCCTGGGACGGCCCAACACGACGTTTAGCCGACCGCTGTGCGCTCGGCAAAACAGCGAGTGGTGCTGACCGACAGCCCCGTTAGGCGCTTGTCGGCCTTTGACTGGCGGCCGGCAATAAGGCGCTTGTCGGCCTTTGACTGGCGGCCGGCAATAAGCCGCTTCATCAAAGGGGTAATTTTGTACAAGAACTCTCCCGATATTCACGCGGCAACTGTGCCATTTCAAGGCGTCACGGTCTGGTTGTCGTCCGAGTAGAGTAAGGATTATGACTTTCAAAAGATGGCTTTATCGCGGAGGCCGGCCCAACATCCTCGCCAAAGTGCTCAATCGCGGATGGGCCGCCATTCACTCGCTGGGGGTATTCCCCAATTATATGGTCACGCTCGAAGTTGTAGGGCGAACGTCCGCCAAAACGGTGAGCCTCCCACTTGCCATGACTATTGTAAACGGCGAGCGCTATCTGGTGTCTATGTTGGGCGCAAATGCCAATTGGGTAAAGAACATTGAAGCAGCGAATGGAAAAGCGGTACTTCGACATGGAAAGGTCGAACCGGTGCGCCTTGTGGAGGTGGCTCCGGCTTTGCGCGCACCAATCTTGAAGGCATATTTACAGATCGCCCCAGGTGCACGTCCGCATATTGAGATCAACAAAGACGCGTCGCTTACGGAATTTGAAGGAATTGCCGCGCGCTATCCCGTCTTCAAAGTGGAGAGCGCGCTGTAAATGCTGTTCTGGCGCGCGGCATCCACAGTGGCACGGGCGCCAAGCAGCGACAGGCG
>CAZEPA010000086.1:0-10983 GCA_964513955.1 uncultured Anaerolineae bacterium
GCTACAGCATCCAGGACCCGCGGCGGCTGGTGATTTGGGAAGCGCAGTACGGCGATTTCATCAACGGCGCGCAGGTCATCATTGACGAGTATCTGACCTCTGCGCGCGCCAAGTTTGGGCAAACGCCGTCTTTGGTGCTGCTGCTGCCGCACGCGTACGAAGGGCAAGGCCCGGATCACTCCAGCGGCCGGGTTGAGCGCTTCTTGCAGGCCGCGGCCGAAACCAACATGCGCATCGCCAACTGCACCACCGCCGCGCAATACTTCCATCTGCTGCGCCGCCAGGCCGCGCTGCTGGAAACGGACCCCCTGCCGCTCGTGGTGTTTACGCCGAAGAGCCTCCTGCGCCATCCGTTCACCGCTTCGCCGCTGGCCGCGCTGGCCGAGGGGCATTGGCAGCCGGTGCTTGGTGATGCGCAGGCCACGCCGGAGACGGTCCGCCGCGTGCTGTTGTGCAGCGGCAAAGTGGCCGTGGATCTGCTGACGAGCAAGCTGCGACCGGCGCATCCCGAAGTCGCGATCGTGCGCGTCGAGCAGCTGTACCCGTTCCCACTGGCCGATTTGGGGCCGCTCCTGGAAGGCTATCCGGCCCTGCACGAGGTGGTGTGGCTGCAGGAAGAGCCGGAAAACATGGGGGCCTGGACCTACGCGCGCCCGCGGCTGCAGGAACTGCTGAAGAACCGCTGGCCTCTGCGCTATCTCGGTCGCCCGCGCGCCTCCAGCCCGGCCGAAGGGTCTACCAACTGGCATGTCGTCAACCAAAACGCGCTGATCGAACAGGCCTTTCAGCCGTAGTGCATGGAGGAATCAATCAGGGTAGCCTCCCGGCTGGTGTTGGCTGTACTTGATCGGTGTGCCCTCAAGTGTCTGTTCGACCGTTCAACTGTCTTACCCTTCATTGGCACAGTTCAGACAAGAACTGGCACCTTCACGAGGTCTCCGATGGTGAATGTGAAGAAGTCTTTTTCAATTTGCCTTTGTTGATTGCGCCCGATGTGAAACATTCGCAGTACGAACCCCGATACTATGTGTTGGGTCGTACCGAGGCCAACCGCTGGTTGTTCATCGCTTTTGTTATCAGGCATAAGAGGATACGTGTCATCTCGGCACGGGACATGAATGATCGAGAAACCAGGAAATATGGCGAAAGAGCTAAGAGAGATACCGATCTTCAGAGATGAGGATGAAGAACGAGAGTTTTGGTCGAACCACGACTCAACGGATTATGTTGACTGGGATAAGGCTGAACCTGCCGTATTTGCGCAGTTGAAACCAACGACGCGTTCGATATCCTTGCGTTTGCCAGTGCCGATGTTAAATGAGTTGCGCCTATTGGCGAATAAGCGGGATGTGCCGTATCAGTCATTGATAAAAATGTACTTGAAGGAACGGATAGACGAGGAATTTAGGCGGACAGAAGCGAAGGCGGCTTGAGCGGGCTGAGTTGCTCAAGCCGTTCTGGTGAGCGCCAATTCGCTGAGCGCCATGAAACAGCCTGTATCCGATCCTCGCTTGCTTCTACGTTCCATGCAACCTATGCTGTACAAGGGTCCACTGTGACACTCGCCATCGAAACCCATGGGTTGTCAAAATCGTACGGCTCCGTGACCGCGGTGGACGCGGTCAATTTGCGCGTGGGGCCGGGGGAAATCTACGGCTTTCTGGGCCTAAATGGCGCGGGCAAAACCACCACCATCCGTGCGTTGTTGGGCATGATCCGTCCGAGCGCAGGCTCGGTGTCCATCCTGGGACAGCCGGTCGGGCCGCAAGGGCGCGGGCCGTGGCGGCAGGTTGGTCACCTGGTCGAGAAGCCGGCTGCTTACCCCGAATTGACCGTCATGGAGAATCTGGAGATCGCCCGTCGCCTGTACGGAATTGCCGACGCGCGCGCCACGTCGCGCGCGATCGAGCGCCTGGGCGTTGCTGCGTATGCGGACCGCAAGGCCGGTGCGCTGTCCACAGGCAATCTGCAGCGTCTGGGCCTGGCCCGCGCCCTGCTGCACGAGCCTGCGCTGCTGATTCTCGATGAACCCGCGAACGGGCTTGATCCCGCGGGCGTGGTTGAAATCCGTGAGCTGCTGGCGAGCCTGGCCCACGAGCACGGCGTGACCGTGTTCATGTCGAGCCATGTCTTGACGGAGGTGGATCGCCTGGCAACCCGCATTGGCATTATTCACCAGGGCCGCTTGATCCAGGAACTCGCGTCCGATCAAATGGAAGCCCTGCGCGCGCAGCGGTTGGAAATCAACGCGCGCGATCTGGAAGGCGCGCACCGCGCGCTGACCGCCGCCGGCCTGGCGGTGAAGGCGAGCGCAGGCGCGCTGATCCTCAGCGAGACACGCGCCATCCATGCGCCGGACGAGATAGCCGCCATTCTCGTCAACGCGGGCACGCCGCCCACCAGGCTGGCCGTGGAACAAGAGGATCTCGAAGGTTATTTCTTGCGCCTGACGCGAGGCAAGGAATGAACGCCTTTCGGGCCGCCTTATGGGCGGAGACGCTCAAAGCACGCCGCTCCCAGGTGACTTTGGGCACAACCGTCGGGTTTTTGATCTTGCCCCTGATCGGCGGGCTGTTTATGGTCATCCTCAAAAACCCTGAGCAGGCGCGTGCATTGGGATTGATCAGCGTCAAGGCGCGGTTGGCCGGCGGGACGGCTGACTGGCCCACGTTTTGGAGTCTATTAACGCAGGGCGCGGCTGTGGGCGGCGGCATGATCTTTGCCTTCATCACCGCCTGGATCTTTGGCCGCGAGTTTTCCGATCACACCGTGAAGGAACTGCTGGCCGTGCCTACGCCGCGGGCGACCATCGTCGGCGCTAAGTTTGTGCTGTTGGCGCTGTGGACCTTGGGGCTGACCGTGTTGGTGTTCGTGGTTGGGCTTGGCGTCGGAGCGGCCGTCGGCATTCCAGGCTGGTCGCTGGCGCTGGCATGGGCCTCAGGCGGCTCTATTTTCTTGACTGCCTGGCTGCTCATGCTTCTGATGCCGTTCGTTGCCCTGGCGGCCAGCGCGGGGCGCGGCTATCTGCCTCCGCTGGGCTGGGCTTTGTCAACCCTGGTCTTTGCTCAAATTGCCGTGGTGTTGGGATGGGGTGATTGGTTCCCCTGGGCGGTGCCTGCGTTGGCGAGCGGCATGACTGGCCCAGGCGCCGGGGGGATTGGGCTGCACAGCTACCTGGTGGTATTATTGACCTTCCTCCTGGGGATGGTTGCCACCTTTGCCTGGTGGCAGCGCGCAGATCAGGCGCGCTAGCCGCCGATCATCAATCTGCTTCTTGAAGCAGGTTCGTCAATCAAGGTACGAAAGGCTCTCTGATGAACGATCAACTCGAACGCAACAAGCAGGCTGTCATGGGTTTTTACGACCTGATGTTCAACCAGTGCCAACCCGCGGCGGCCATTGAACGGTACGCAGGAGATGTCTATATTCAACACAACCCGCATGTCGCCGATGGCAAGCAGGCGTTCATCGCCTATTTCGAGCGCATGGCCGCGGAATATCCAGGCAAACGCGTCACCTTCAAGCGCGCCATCGCCGAAGGCAATTACGTCGTGCTGCATTGCTACCAGGAGTGGCCCGGCGATCGCGACCGCGAATGGGCCGGCATTGACATCTTCCGTCTGGATGACAACGGTAAAATCGTTGAGCATTGGGATGTGCTGCAGGTGGTGCCGGCAGCGTCGGCCCATGACAACACGATGTTCTAAATTGGTAAACAGGTCGTATCATGAACCTACTACCGCTAAAACCGTTGCATCCCGAACAGACCTTGATCCAACAGAAGCTCAACCAATTCCGGCGTATGAGAACAGAAGAACTCATCACGTCTTTGTTACCTGGGCATCCAGGAGCGCTCAAAACCAGAGCCGATGGCACCATTTTGGATGGGCATCATCGCATTCAAGTGCTGCGAGAACGCGGCATTGACGTGGATCAGTTGCCGCGCGAAATTGTCCCCAGAAGGTGACAAACGATGAAAACCATTTACGGGATTGAAGGTCCTTGGCCGGGAAGACTGGCGATTGTTGCTCGACCGCGTGGCGATGAGTGGCTTGAAGATGAGGTCCTGCGCTGGCGACAAAAAGGAATTGATGTGGTGGTTTCTTTACTCACACGCCAGGAGAGCCAAGAATTGGGCTTAACCGATGAAGCGACCACGATCACAGAACAAGGGCTCCTGTTCATCTCATTCCCCATTGTTGATCGTGGTGTACCATCCAGGCAATGGGATGCACAAGCACTGGTTGGTCGGCTGGCGAACCTGTTGACACAAGGCAAAAACGTCGCCATTCATTGTCGGCAAGGGGTTGGGCGTTCAGCGCTGCTGGCCGCGGCGCTGCTGGTCAAGACCGGTGTTGGGGTTGAACAAGCATTTCGGCAGATTGAGCTGAATCGTGGTTGTCCGGTGCCTGAGACGCCAGAGCAAAAGCAGTGGGTAGAAAAGTTTGTCACCCAAGAGCCGGCGCCAGCGCTGCTTAACGCGTAAACCGAACAACGGGTGGCGCCCACGGCGCCACCAGGGAGAAACGAGATGACAATCAATATCGTGGTGCCCGCGCTGGGCGAGTCGGTCGTCGAAGCGACGGTGGCGGAATGGCTGAAGAAGGAAGGCGATGCCGTGGCCGTGGGCGAGGCGCTGGTGCGCCTGGAAACGGACAAGGTTGACCTGGAGGTTGGCGCTGAGCAGGCTGGGGTGCTGACGCAGATCGCTCAACCACAAGGCGCGGATGTCCAGGTAGGCCAGGTGCTTGGCGTGCTGAACGCGGTGGGCGACAGCGGAGCGGTCGTGTTACCCGCGGCTCCGCCGGCCGCGCCGCGTGCGGATGACAAAGCCACGCCGGTGGCCCGCCGCGTGGCGCAAGAGGCGGGTGTGGATGTCAGTCGTGTGCCTGGCACCGGCCCTGGCGGTCGTGTGACCAAGGCTGATGTGCAAGGCTTTGCCGGCCAGCCTAAAGAGGAACCGCCCGCGGCCCCGGCCGCGCCGCCGCGGTCAGCGGCCGCAGGCGCCGCGCCCCTGGCCGTCAGCGCAGAAGGCGGTCGCCGCGTGGAGCGCGTGCGCATGACGCGCCGGCGCCAGACGATCGCCCGGCGCCTGGTGGAGGCGCAGCACACGGCCGCCATGCTGACCACCTTCAACGAGGTGGACATGAGCGCGGTGATGGACATTCGCAATCGGCGCAAAGAGTCGTTCAAAGAACAGCATGGCATCGGCCTGGGCTTCATGTCCTTCTTCACCAAAGCGGTCATTGGCGCGCTGAAGGCCTTCCCGCGGCTCAACGCGGAAATCGAGGGCGATGAGATTATCACCAAGCGCTACTATGACATTGGGGTGGCGATCGGCGCGGACGAGGGCCTGGTGGTGCCGGTGCTGCGCGATGCCGACCGCATGACCTTTGCCCAGATCGAGCAGGCGATCAAGGATTTTGCGCAAAAAGTTGACCAGGGCACGCTAAGCCTGGATGACCTGCGCGGCGGCACGTTTACGATCACCAACGGCGGCGTTTTTGGCTCGCTCCTGAGCACGCCCATTCTCAACCCGCCGCAGGTTGGCATTCTGGGCATGCACAAGATCGAGCCGCGGCCGGTTGTTGTCAACGGCCAGATCGTCATTCGACCGATGATGTACCTGGCGCTCAGCTACGATCACCGCATCGTGGATGGCCGCGAGGCGGTGCAGTTCCTGGTCAAAATCAAGCAGTTGATCGAAGACCCGGAGGCCCTGCTGCTCGAAGCCTGACGCCTGCCCCGGCGAGTGGCGTTTGGCCGCCGGCTGCCGTCTAAAGGAGGCTACCCCCGCAAAAATTGAATGACAAGGAACTTTATGACAACCGCAATGACGGCTCACCTTCCGCCTTTGGCGCCAGGTCTCCCCTGGGTGGGAAGCATTCTCGCGCTGGCGCAGGATGCCCAAGATTTTTTCTACGCCCAGTATCGCCAATTGGGCAACGTCTTTCGTGTGCGCGCCTTGGGGCGCGAGTTCAAGGTGCTGGCCGGGCCAGAGATTAACATCGCGATGGCTACGCAGCCCGATGCCTTCACCGCTTGGGACATTTGGGAACCGGTCGTGCGCGATTTTGGCGGCCGCCAAACGCTGACGATGCTGGATGGCCCGGAGCATGCCCGTATGCGTCGCCTGCTGCGCCAAAGCTTCTCACGCGACGCTGTAGCTACCAACATCCCATTGGTCACCCAGGTGACCGTGGAATCTCTTCAGCGCCACGCCGTGGGCGCACGAATTCCGGGCGTCTATTTCATGCAGCGCCTGACCGCCGACGTCCTGGGCCTGCTGAGCAATGGACGGATGCCGGCCGACTATTTCGATGATATCGTCCTGTGGTGGAACACGCTGATGGAAGTTTACATCTCGCGCGCCAAGCCAGCCGCCAAGATCAACAAGCCGGCATACCAGCGCGCCCGTGCCCGCGTGAAAGATTTCGCCCGTGCGGTCTTCAGCGAGCGGCAGGCCAACCGTCCGGCGGCGGACGAAGACAACTTCCTCGATAATCTGGCCGACGCCAGCCAGCAAGACTCCGAATTTCTCAATCATGATGAAGCGCTTTTTCTGACCCTGGCAGGCTACTTCGCTGGCCTGGACACGGTCGCCAACGTCTCTTCGTTCATACTGTACGAGCTTCTGAAGCACCCTGATATCCTGGCGCATGCCCGCGCGGAGGCCGACCAGGCCTTTGCCAACGGCACGCCCAGCCCAGACAGTCTGCGCGCCATGCCCACGCTCCATGCCACAGCACTGGAGGCGCTGCGCTTGTATCCGGTAGCCGGCGTGCTGCCGCGCATTGCCGCTCGTGATTTTGAATTCGCCGGTTACGTGATTCCCAAAGGCGAACAGTTCATGGTCGCCAATGCCGCGCCCCATTTCGCCCCGCAGTTCTATGCCGATCCTTATCGTTTCGACATCACGCGCTACAGCGAACCCCGCCTTGAGCACAAGAAACGGGGCGTCTTTGCTCCCTTTGGCGCCGGACCTCACACCTGCCTGGGCGCCGGTCTGGCCGAGGTTCAGATTATGCTGGTCACAGCAACGCTGCTGCACTACGTCGAGCTGACCTTGAATCCGGCGAACTATCGGCTGAAGAAGGCCTATCTTCCCTCCATGACGCCGAAAGGTTTCGGCTTCAGCATTACCGCCTGGCGGTCGTAGGTCACAACGCCGCGGTGACGTGCGATTCTCACACCGGAGATGAGACCGACGAAAAAGCTCGTAAGCGGTGGTGGGATGAGAGGTAGGACGCAGATAGTCGCAGAAAAACGCAGATAAGACGGGATTGAGAATACCCCGCAGGCATGTGTGGTGGAGCCGCTTTCGGGTGGAGGTCTGCCATCCAACAAACAAGCCTGATCTGCGTGCGCAGCCTGCGTTCATCTGCGTCCTGACCCGCCCGGTCGTAGGTCACAGCTCTGCTGCGACGTGCGACTCTTACGCCAGAGATGTGACCGACGAAAAAGCGCGTAAGCGGTGGTGGGATGAGAGGTAGGACGCAGATAGTCGCAGAAAAACGCAGATAAGACGGGATTGAGAATACCCCGCAGGCATGTGTGGTGGAGCCGCTTTCGGGTGGAGGTCTGTCGTATAACAAACCAGCCGAATCTGCGTGCGCAGCCTGCGTTCATCTGCGTCCTGACCCCATCCTTGAACGCTCACGAGTGTGCATGCCGGGAGTATTCGCGGCCTAGAGTCGCTGGTTGAGCAGCTGCTCGATTTTTTCAGGGCACCCGGAGTCTTGCGTTCCGTAACTCAAATGGCGTTGGGAATCGAATAAGTCACGGTGGCGTGCGCCACCGGGGCGGGGTCATCCGCCGAATAGATAAAAACTTCCCCCACGGCCAGGCGGCGCCCGCGCTTGAGCAGCCGCGCTTCGCCAATGATATCGCGCCCGGCGACTGGCCGGCGCAGGAAATGGATATTGAGGCTGACTGTCACGGCCAACGGCTGCAAGCCAATCTCGCCCAGAAGGGCCATGTACATGGCCGTGTCGGCTACTGTCATCAGCGTTGGGCCAGAGACGGTGCCGCCGGGGCGCAAATGGCGCGGCCCGATGGGCTGGCGGATGCGCGCCGCGCCCTCGCCCACCGCCTCGATTTGCAGCGTGGTCTGCGGAAATTCACCGACCAGGAACCGCTGCAGCGTTTCTGCGGTCATGGGTTGTGCGTGGTTGTCAGGCATCATTCGTTCTCTGTGGCAGCCGTGGCCGCGACATCAGTTGCCTGATGACGTGAGGATGGCCGCCACCTCCTCGCTGCGCGCGGCGATCGAAGCCGCCGCTTGCCGCTGAAGCTCATCGCCCACGCCCGCTGCGCCGATCAACGCGCCTTCGACCTCAGCCAGCGCGGCGTAGATCAAGCGCAGCAGGCGTCTCGCCTCCGTCGGCGCGTGACCAAGCGCTTCAAGGGTCTTGTCCACCTGGATCGTGTGCTGGCGTAGATGGGCATCGAAGCGGTGCAGGCGAAAGCGCAGCGGTAGGTCGTATCCTTCCCAATAACGAGACGGCCAGGCCAACTCCTCTTCCGTCACATCGGCAAATTCAGTCAGCACCCGGTCGTGCCACTGGGCAGCAAATGCCACCAGTTCCGTAAACTCCGCGCCGAGTTGCGCCATCAGCTCGGCGTCGCTGGCGCCTACGGCAGCATCCCACGTCTCGTCGGTCATTTCCTCCGACTGTTGCGCGCCGCTGCGCCGGCTGTTCAACGTGTGGCGCACCACGGCGTAGAAACCGATCGTGGCCTGGGTCATGTGAGATACGGCCTGTTGCACCGACCACTCGCCGGGCGCGGGCGGTTGGGTCGCCAGGGCCGGGGAGACGCCCAGCAGCGCGGCCTGGAGATCACGTTGGGCCAGGTGGTAGAGGGCCAGGATGCGCTGGCTGGCCGTGGGCGGAGAGCCAGCCGCGACGCGAGCCGTCAGCAGGCGCACCGCCAGTTCACGCAGCTCCTCGTAAGTGCGAAAGAAGGCAAAGCGCACACCTTCCTCGTCGTATGCGCCCCAAACCCAGGGCCGTTCCAGGTCAGCGGGGGAAGCGCCCTGCGTGATTCGTGCGAACGACTCCACGGCCTGTGCTATACTGGTTTCTCTCATGTTGATCCCATCTCCCTGCAAGACATTTCCTTGCGTTATGAAAGTACCTTTGCGTCTTGACGTCTTGGCGGTTCCTATGCTTGCACATTTCGAGATATAGAACCGCGAAGATGCAAAGAGCGCAAAGAACTGTTTTTTGACGTTATTGCTTTGTTACGCGTTTGCGCTAGAACAATTTCAAAGCAGCCATTAACCAGGCGGTGTGCTGATAACCACCGCGGCCACGCGATCGGCGCGCAGTTCCATCACATTCACGCCTTGCGCCACACTGGTGCGCGGCGGCACCTCCGCGGCATCGAAGCGGATCAGCTTGGCAAACGCGCTGATGCACAGCACCTCATCCGCATCGCTGACTGACAGCGCGGCCACCAGGGAGTCGGTCTTGATGGCGATCTTGCCCTGGCCGCCGACGGTCTTGCTGGCGGCAAAGCTCTCCATCGGCCGGCGGACGCCCTGCCCATCCGCGCTGACCAGGAGCACGCTGCCATCGGCGGGCAGCGGCGTCACGCCGATCAGGCGCTCTTGCGGCGTCAGCCGCATGCCGCGCGTGCCCCGGTGCGACACCAGCTTCTCTTCGAAGCGAATGCCCAGGCCCGTGTTGCTGGCCAGGAAAAGATCGCCATCGCCGCGGCTCAGGCACATGACGGTCGGCGCGCCGCCCTCCTTGGGATCATACAGGATGGTCCCGTCAGCCAGGTTGGGGCCGATGATGTTACGGCGTAGGCGGCGCACGACGCCCGTGGCCGCGCCCAGCAGCACCCAGGGGCGATCGCTTTCATTGGCATCGTTCACCGCCAGCACCGCGCTGATCTTCTCGCCCTCGGTCAGGCGCAGGCGCTCGGCCAGGCTGTCGCCCCGGTCGCGCACGTCGCCCAGGCGCAGGGTGCTTACCGGAACGCGAAAAGTGCGACAGCGTGTCGTCACCAGCACCAGGGTCTCGCTCTCCAGCGCGGTCAGCAGAAAGGCGGGCGTGTCATCGTCCTTGAGCTTGATGTCGTAAACGCCCATGCCGCCCCGGCGTTGTTTGCCGTAGGCGTTGAGCGGCGTGCGCTTGAGCATGCCCTGGCCGCTGAGGCTGATCAGCATCGTGTCCGGCGAGTATTGAATGGCCGGCAGATTGAGCGGCTCCGGCTCGGCCCGTTCGGCCGCGGGCGACCGGGGTGCGCTGGCGCGCGGCGGGGCGGCCGGCGCGGGGCGACGCACGCCCTTGGCCTGCTCCACTTCCGCGCGCAGGCTGCGATTTTCGGCCTGCAGCATCTCGATGTACGCGCGCACAGCCGGGGAAAGCGTGCTGAGGTCCGGCAGGGGGTCGCTATGAATATCGTCAGGCATGGGCTCTCCAGGGGTGGATTAGGTTTGTGGCGGCGTGTTTACACCGGCCGCCGGCTTATTCTGGGCACGTTCAGCAATGGCTTTCCAGAAATCCTCCCGCGATAACCCCTCGCCAGCCTTTATGCTCGCCCTCGATTTATCCAGCAAGTTTCGAAAACGCGGCGAACGTGCCAAGAGCAATCCTTCCAAGTCATCGTCGTCAAACGGCGCCAACAATACGGCAACGGCCTTGCCGTTGCGCGTAATGACAATTGGCCCATCGGTCTCGCACTGCTCTACGTATGCGCTCAATCGTGCTTTCACATCTGCCAAAGGCGCAATTCTCATAGTGCAAACTCCTCCCCGCCTACGAACAGCCGGTCGCGTTCCTTGATGCCTATCGCCAAAATCCATACCACGTGCGCACCGTTATCTACCTCGTAGAAGGCCCGAAAGCGATTGCCCGGACCGAATCTCAGTTCCCAAGTAGCACCAAACGGGCCTGGTTGTTCAACGGGCTTACGATTGCGGGTCTCTTGTTCAGGTGTATGCAGCAACTGGTCATCAAGCGTCTCTTCAAT
>CAZEPA010000087.1:0-10979 GCA_964513955.1 uncultured Anaerolineae bacterium
CGCGCTGGTGCTCTTGGTTCTGGTGCTTTCGCTCAACCTGGCGGCCACGCTGATTCGGAGCCGCTTCCGGCGGCAGAGAGAGTGGTAAACGGGTCAAACCTATGCCTGACCAGACAACGATTTCACCCAAGATTCACATAGACCATGTCACCTACCATTACGCTGGCCAGCCCGTCTTGCGTGATGTGACGTTGGAGATAGCCGAGCATGCCGTCACCGTTCTCTTCGGGCCGGCGGGAAGCGGCAAAAGCACCCTGCTGCGGCTGATCAACCGGCTGAATGACCTGGTGGACCACACAAAGCTGACGGGCCGCGTGCTGCTTGATGGGCAGGACATCTACGCGCCCAGTGTGGATGTATCAGCCCTGCGCCGCCGCGTCGGCATGGTGTTTGCGCTGCCGCTGCCGCTGCCGGGAACCGTTCGCGAGAACATCGTGTACGGGCCAAAACTGGCTGGCGAGCGCGATCGCGCCCGTCTGGAAGAGATCGTCGTGCGCAGCCTGACCCAGGCGGCGCTGTGGAATGAGGTCAAGGATCGGTTGGATGGGCCGGCCAGCGCCCTGTCGGGCGGCCAACAGCAGCGGCTCTGCATTGCGCGCAGCCTGGCGCTGGAACCGGAAGTGCTGCTCCTGGACGAACCGACCTCGGGTCTTGATCCCATCTCGACGGCCAAAGTTGAGGATTCGCTCTTCCAGTTGAAGCGCCAATACACCATCGTGATCGTGCCGCACAGCATCCAGCAGGCGGCGCGCGTGGCGGATTACAGCGCTTTTCTACTGATGGGCGAGTTGATCGAACAGCGGCGCGGCAACGAGATGTTTGTGGCGCCGCAAGATCAGCGCACGGAAGACTACGTCACGGGCCGGTTTGGATAATTGATGGGATCACAGGCAGGTTCGATAGAGAATGTTGATGAACAAATTCACCGTTGACCGGCTCAGTTTCTATTACGGGGCCAAGCGCGCCCTGACCGATGTCTCCATCAGCATCCCTGATCGGAAAATTACGGCCCTGATTGGGCCTTCAGGCTGCGGCAAGTCCACCTTCTTGCGCTGCCTCAATCGGATGAACGACACCATCCGCGGCGCCCGCGCCACAGGCAGCGTCCTGCTCGATGACGAGGACATCTACGCGCCCGGCGCCGACGTGGTGGGACTGCGGCGCCGCGTCGGCATGATCTTTCAACGTCCCAATCCCTTTCCTCAATCCATCTTCGCCAACGTCGCGTTTGGCCCCACCGTACTGGGGATGGCGCGCGGGGGAGAATTGAGGGACATCGTAGAAACGAGCCTGCGCGGCGCCAACTTATGGGATGAAGTCAAAGACAACCTGCGCGGCGATGCGCTTGGCCTGTCGTTGGGTCAGCAGCAGCGGCTCTGCATCGCGCGCGGGATCGCGGTCAGGCCCGAAGTAATCCTGATGGATGAGCCGTGCTCCGCGCTCGATCCCATTGCGACGCTGAAGGTCGAGGAGCTGATGCGCGAGCTGGCGCGCGACTACGCCATCGTGATTGTAACTCACAACATGCAGCAGGCGGCGCGCGTGTCTGATCTGACAGCGATGATGATGCTGACCGAAGACCAAAAATCTGGCACCATCATTGAGATCGGCGCCACCACGGCGATCTTCTCCCGCCCGCAAGATCAGCGCACCGAAGATTATGTCACCGGGCGGTACGGGTGATTGCACCTCAAACGGGTATGCCTTCCTCCACATCCGAACGCTCGAACTGGCTATTGTACAACTCGGCGTAAAAGCCGTTGCTCGCCAACAGTTCATCGTGCGTGCCTTGTTCGACAATGTTGCCATCGCGCATGACCAGGATCAAGTCGGCGTTGCGAATGGTGGAAAGCCGGTGGGCAATGATGAAACTGGTGCGGCCCGCCATCAGGCTTCCCATCGCTTTCTGAATGAGCAGCTCTGTATGCGTATCCACAGAACTGGTGGCTTCGTCCAAGATCAGCATAGGCGAATCGGCTAGAAATGCGCGCGCAATCGTCAAGAGCTGCTTTTGCCCCTGCGAGATATTGGTGACCTCCTCGTTGAGGGCGAAGTGGTATCCATCGGGCAAGGTGCGGATGAAGTGATCTACGTGCGCCGCCTGCGCCGCGGCGACGACTTCGGCCTCAGTGGCGTCAGCGCGCCCGTAATGGATGTTCTCCAGAACTGAGCCGTTGAACAGCCAGGTGTCCTGCAGCACCATGCCGAACATCTGACGCACGTCGGCGCGCGTAAACTGCTTGACGTTCTGCCCGTCAATGCAGATTTCGCCTGCATCCACTTCATAAAAGCGCATGAGCAGTTTGACCAGCGTGGTCTTGCCAGCGCCGGTGGGGCCGACAATCGCCACCTTTTGACCAGGCTGAATCGTGGCCGAAAAGCCTCTGATGACCGGCTGGCCCGGCTGGTAGCCAAAATGCACATCCCGAAATTCTACGCCTCCATGCACCTGCTCCATACTGACCGGGGCAGCCGTGTCGGGCGTTTCTTCGGCCCCCTCCAGGAATGCGAACACCCGTTCCGCGGCCGCGACGGTGCCCTGCAGCACGTTCGACGTGTTCGCCAATTGGGTGATGGGCTGCGTGAAGGAGTTAACGTACTGAATGAACGCCTGAATATCGCCCACGGTGATCGCCTTGCGAATAGCCAGCCAACCGCCCAAAATGACCACGGCCACATAACCAAGATTGCCAATCAGGCGCATGACAGGCATCATGATGCTGGAAAAGAACTGCGATTTCCACGCCGAGCCATACAGCGTGGTATTGTACTGGTCGAATTTGGCAATGCTTTTGTCTTCGCCGTTGAAGGCCTTGACGATCAGATGACCGCCAAACATTTCCTCCACGTGGCCGTTGACATGGCCGAGGAAGTCCTGCTGTTCGCGGAAGAAACGCTGCGATTGTTTGATGACTTGCATCACGACGATCATCGAAAGCGGGACAATCGTCAGCGCAACCAGCGTCATCTGCCAGGAAATGGAAAACATCATTACCAGCACTCCCACCACCGTCACCAACGAAGTGATGATTTGGGTCAGGCTCTGATTGAGGGTCTGGTTGATGGTGTCTACGTCGTTGGTGAGCAGCGAGAGCACCTCGCCGTGCGGCGTGCTGTCGAAATAGCGGAATGGCGCGCGATTGATTTTCTGCATCATCTGGCGGCGCAGCTCATACGTGACCTGAATCGCAACGTCCGTCATCAGCCAACCTTGCAAGTAGCTGAGCACAGACGAGAACAGGTATAAGCCCAGCGCGGTAAGCAAAATGCGCCCAATAACATCGAACGGCACATCCCCCGTTCCCGCCAGCTTGGCCACAATGCCATTGAAGAGCTCCGTCGTGGCGTTGCCCAAGATCTTGGGGCCGATAATCGCGAAGACGGTCGAGCCAATCGCCAGTGCGAAAACGACAATGATCTTGAGGCGATAGGGGGCCAGGTAGGCAGTCAGTTTGCGCAGCGTGCCAGAAAAATCGTGCGGCTTTTGCACGGGCATCCCCATCATATGGCCGCCAGGCCCGCGGCCTGCGGGGCCGCCACGGCCTGGGCCAGGTGCAAAGGAGGGAGAAGAATTTCGCTGTGGCGTTGTCATGCCAGCGCCTCCTGTTGTTTCAACTGCGAAAGGGCAATCTCGCGATAGATTTCGTTAGTTTTCATCAACGCCTCGTGCGTTCCCTGCCCAATCAGACGGCCTTCGTCCAGCACGAGAATCTGGTCAGCATTCTTGATCGTGGCCACCCGCTGCGAAACAATCAGCACGGTGCTGCCGCGCAGATGTCTCACCAGCGCCTGCCGCAAACGCGCGTCGGTCTTGTAATCGAGCGCGGAGAAGCTGTCGTCGAAGATGTAGATGGGCGCGCGCTTGACCAGCGCACGGGCAATGCTCAGGCGCTGTTTTTGTCCGCCGGAAAAGTTGACCCCGCCCTGGGAAACGTCCGCCTGCAAACCTTCGGCGCGCTCACGCACGAAATCCGCGCCCTGGGCAATTTGCAGCGCCAACTGCAGTGTCTCGCCAGCGGCATTCTCATCGGCATAGCGCAGATTGCTCTCAATCGTGCCGGTGAACAAGTTGCTGCGCTGCGGCACGTAGCCGATCTTGTCGCGCAGTTCTCTGAGCGCCACTTCACGCAGATTCACTCCATCCATCAGGATTTCGCCGTCCGTGACATCGAAAAAGCGCGGGATGAGATTGACCACGGTGGATTTTCCGGAACCGGTCGTTCCCATGATGCCGACCGTTTGCCCAGGTTCGATGGTGAAGGAAATACTATGGAGCACATCATCTTCCGCGCCTGGATAGCGAAAGGAAACGTTGCGGAATTCGATGGCCGGGCGAAACGACGCCGAAAAATGCGTGGGCTGAGCGACGTCCACGACCGACACGGGCATCTCCAACACATCGGCAATGCGGTTGGCCGAGACATCGGCGCGCGGGAACATGATGAAAAGCATGGAGAGCATCAAGAAGGCGAAAACGATCTGCATGGCATACTGCATGAAGGCCATCATGTCGCCGACCTCCATTTGCGCCTGCGCCACCTGGTGCGCGCCAACCCACAGGATGAGCAGCGTGGCTCCATTCATGATCAACATCATGAAGGGCATCATGACCACGAACAGCCGGTTGACAAAGAGGTTGGTGCTGGTCAGGTTGCGATTGGCAAGGTCGAAGCGTTTTTCTTCGTGTTGTTCGCGGTCGAACGAACGCACCACCATCATGCCGGTCAGGTTTTCACGCGCAACGAGGTTCAAGCGGTCAACCAATGACTGGATGATGCGGAATTTGGGCAGGGCAATCGAAAAGGCGACAATGATCATCGCCAGGAGCAAACCCACCGCCAGTGCAATGGTCCACCACATCGAAGGGCTTTTTCCCACGGCGCGAATAATGCCGCCGACGCCGATGATCGGCGCGTAGAAGACCATGCGCACCATGATGCCCATGACGTTCTGCACTTGCGTGATGTCATTGGTGGCGCGGGTGATGAGCGAAGCCGTGGAAAAATGCTCGAATTCCGCGCCAGAGAAGCGCATCACTTTTTCGAACAGCACGCGGCGCAGATTACGCGCCAGCCCGGCGGCAATTTGCGAGCCGAGCAATCCGACGGTGATCGTGGCGACCGCGCCGAGCAGGGCAATCAACAGCATTTGCCCGCCGACGCGCAGGATGTAGGCGTTTTGAAGGGCCACGGTGTCCATGCCGAGCGCCTCGTACTCCGCGAGCGCAGCGTGCGCGGCCGCCTGTCGAAGCGCTTTCTCCCCGCCCATCGCGGCAAAACGTTGATCCACCGAGGCGCCCAATCCCAGGCGTTGATCTTCGGGCATGCGCTTCAACAAGGTGAAGATATCGGCCCCGGCCGGAAGTTTGGACAGGTCGAATCCGCTGTTGGGGAAGAGCGTGGCCGCCTGCGCAGGGTTGCGCGCGATCTGATCCAGTCCATAGATCAGTAACATCGGCTTGCTGAGCAGGGTTGTGAGGCGGGCGCGCGTGGCGGCATCGGTGTCTTTCAGTGTGTAAAGCGGCGCATCTTTCAGCGCGGGATACGTCTGCAGCAGACGGTCGTAGTCTGGGCTGGCCGAATCCACCCGCGTGTAGTGAGAAAGGACTTCTTCTTGTTCCTGCGCCGTCAAGAAGAGCGCCAAATGCTCCACCGTCGTCTGGCGCATGGCCTGCGGGACAGGGCTGTCCACGCCGCTCTGTTGAATACCAATGTTGACGATGCGCGACATGTAATCTGGTAGCGCCAGGTCGGCATTGGCTTGCAAGAAGAGCAAGACCACGGCGATGATCAGCATCAGCCAGAAGGGCTTCAGATACTTCAGAATACGAGTCATACGCGCTCCTGTGGAAAAGAGGGTTCGTTCAACGGCGATGTCTGGGACGCTGCAGAGGCTCTGGCATGTTCGAACGGAGCCAATCTCTCGGCGAGCAAACGCAGCGCGGCGCTCAATTGGGCCGCTTCGTCGTCAGTCAACGGCTGCAGGACATCCATCCATGCTTGTTGGGCATCCAGCCCGCCCTGCAAAACCTCGCGACCTTTGGGGGTGAGCGAAAGGCGCTTGCTGCGCCGGTCTTGCGGATGTTCAATGCGCAGCGCAAGCCCTTGCTGCACGAGCTGGTCAAGCGATTGGCTGACCGCGGCGTTGGTCACACCGAGATGGCCGCTAATCATCGAAATGTTACACCCGCCCTGCTTCTCGTGCGCGTGAATCTGACTCAGGGTAAACATCTGCGCCATCGAAAGGCCGTGTTCTTTGGCATAGAGCCAGAAGCTGCGCATGGAGAGATGCATCAGGCGGCTGGTAGTAAGTCGCAACATCTCTTTCAGTTCTTCGTGGATCATCGCAATCGTTCAGCCCTCTAATAAGTTAAGCACGCTAATATATTAAGCGTTCTTCCATTTTTTGTCAAGGTGCGATCAGCCCGCAATGGCCTCCAGGGATTCGTGAGAAGACTTGACAACGAAGATGAATCAGACTATAAGCGGGGCAGCACGAGAGATCGTGAGTCAGGAGAACCGAGGATGTTGGTCATCAAGAACGCCGCCATCTACACCCCCGATCGCCTCATCGAACAGGGCGCGGTGTGGACAGATGCCGGCGTCATTCAAGTGGTAGCGCCGGCTGCGGACGCGCCCTGCCCCGACGCCGCGCAGGTGATTGACGCCGCCGGGCTGCTCTTGGTCCCGGGCTTCATAGACCTGCAGATCAATGGCGCGTTCGGCGACGACTTCACGTCGGATCCGGGGAGCATCTGGCGCGCGGCCGAACGGCTGCCCCGTTTCGGCGTGACCTCCTTCTTGCCCACCCTCATCAGCGCGCCTCTTACCCAGATCGCCGCGGGCCAACGGGCGGTGATCGCAGGCCAGCCCGCCGGCTTCCGCGGCGCGCGGCCGTTGGGGCTGCACGTCGAGGGGCCGTTCCTCAACCCGCGCAAGAAGGGCGCCCACCATCTAAACCACCTGCGCCCGCCCGATCTCAATGCGGTGGCTGACTGGTCGCCTGCAACCGGCGTTCGCCTGGTGACGCTGGCGCCCGAACTGCCGGGCGCGCTGGAGGTCATCGCGGCGCTTTCCGCGGCGGGCGTCCTGGTGAGCGCGGGCCATTCGATGGCGACCTACGACCAGGCACTGGCTGGCTTCGACGCGGGCGCGCGCGGCGGCACGCATCTCTTCAACGCCATGCCGGTGTTGGGGCATCGCGACCCGGGCCTGGCTGGCGCACTGCTGACCGACGACCGCATGACCGTTGGCTTCATCGCCGATGGCATTCACACCCATCCCGCGGTGATCAAGCTGGTGTGGCAGGCGCTGGGCAGCGGCCGGCTGACCCTGGTGACTGACGCGATGGCCGCCCTGGGGATGCCGCCGGGCCGCTATCGGCTGGGCGACGGTGAGGTGATGGTGGATGCCGTAAGCTGCCGCCTGGCCGATGGCGCATTGGCCGGCAGCATCTTGTCGCTGGATCAGGCGCTGCGCAACCTGATCGCGGCGGCTGGTTGTACCGTGGCAGAGGCTCTGCCCACGGTGACAACTACGCCGGCCCGCGCCATCGGCCTGGGCCAGGCGCGCGGCCGCATCGCCCAGGGCTGCCGCGCGGACATGGTGCTGCTAACGCCCGATTTGCAGGTGCGCGCTACGATTGTCGAGGGCGATGTGGTGTATGAAGCGGCGGAGTAAACGAATCAAGCCCCTGCCCGACCGTGAACTGGTCGGGTTACGAGCGCCGTCCGACCGTGAACGGATCGGGCTACGAGGTGGAAGGCCCTGGCGGGCCTCCAGCCTCGAAGGGGCTTCCACCTCGTAGCCGGATGGCCTCCGGCCTCCGGCGGCGTTCGTAACCGGACGGCCTGGCGTCAACTGATCGCCGGCGCCTGGCGGAGATAGGTTGAATCCGTGAGCTGCTTGAGAACAAAGGCAGCGACATCGGCGCGTGAAACCTGTCCCGCGCTGATCTTGAGGCCAACTCCCGCCTGGTAGCGGCCGGTCGCCGGCTCGTTGGTCAGACCGCCTGGCCGGACAATGGTCCACTCGAGATCGCTGGCCTTTACCAACGCCTCCTGGCGTTCCTTATCCTCCATGGGCTTGCGGAGCACGCTCTTCATGAGCAGCTTGAAGGCGAAGGGCACCTGGTCCTGGCTGTCGCCAACGCCGAGCGAACTGACGACTACAATGCGACACGGTCGCCCCATGCGCTGCATCGCGGCGACAATCACCTGCGTGCCGAGCGAGACGATATAATCCGGATTGGGGTCGGTGTTGCCCAGGGAAACGACGACCGCGTCCGCGCCTTGCAGCGTCTCCTCCACGTTGGCCGCGTCGAGCACGTTGCCCGTGACGACGGTCAGATTGGCGTGCGCCAGCGTGAGCCTGGCTGGATTGCGCACCAACGCCCTGACCTGATGCCCAGCGGCGAGCGCTTGCTCAACAACTTGCTTACCCGTGCCTCCCGTGGCGCCAAAAACTGCGATTTTCATTCGTGTGTTTTCCTCCGCCCCATTTGACGTGTCTCCGGAGGCTGAGTCACTGTTCACCGGCAGCGCATGTTATAATATCAGCCTCAGGAATCCGTTCGGCAGCGACAAGCAGCGGTTAGGAGCGCACACCATGATCCTCGTCACCGGCGCCACCGGTCTCTCCGGCAGCTATGTGGTTCATGAACTTCGCCAGCGCGGCCTGCCTGTGCGCGCGCTGGTGCGGGAGGCTTCCGTTTCAGCCGCGCAGAGCCTGGACGCGGAGATCGCCGTCGGCGACCTGGCCGATCCCAGCAGTCTACGCCGCGCGGCCGACAGCGTGACCGGCATCGTCCACGTGGCCTGCACTTTCCCCGACGCCGCGGTGGACATCGCAGCCATGCAGGCGCTGCTGGACGGCTGGCAGACCGGGCCGTTCGTCTTCTTCAGCAGCCTGGATGTCTACGGCCTGGCGACTGCGCCGCTGATTAGCGAGGAGACGCCGCTGGATGAAGAGTACAACGACTACGCTCGCGGCAAGATCGTCAGTGAACGCCTGCTGATGGAAACGGCGCAGCGCCAGGGGCGCGGTGATTTCACCAGCCTGCGTGCGCCGCACATCTGGGCGCCTCATCCCACCGCGCGGCGGCGGCTCGCTGGCTTGATCGCGGAGAACGAGGTCCTGCTGCCAGGCGGCGACGCGGCCGAGTGGTCATCGTATCGCGATGCCTGGATAGACGCGCGCGACCTGGCCTGGATCGCCGCCGAGTGCCTGACGCGACCCATGGGCGGCCCGCTCAACGTGCTGGCCGGGCACTTCACCTGGCATGACCTCTTCAGCGAGCTGATTCGCCTGACCGGCCGGAGCTGCCGCATCATCCACAAACCGTTGGCCACACTGAGCGATGCAGAACGCGCGAGCCGGCGTTTTTACAGCCAATCCTGGCGCTACGACGATCACCGTCTGCGCGCTGCGCTTGGCTTTCAGCCCAGCCGCACCTGGCAGCAGACCGTGGCGGAGACGCTGATGGCGCCGGCGGCTTGAACGCGCACAGCGGGCTGGACATGGCAGCCCGCCAGCTGAGCCGCGTTGGTTGCCGACGGCCACAACTTGTGGTATGCTGCGGTTGCAGCGGGCAGGATAGCGCGTGTAGGACAGAGAAGGGAAGGAATGATATGGAGATTCATGAGTTGGTTGTTGAAATGAAGTTGCTGGAACGTCGCTTGACTCTGTATGAGGAAAAGTACGGTGTGCTCAGTGAGGACTTCTATGGCGCGCTGATGTCAGGCAAGCTGGCCGAGTACGATGCCTATGATGAAACACGCGCCGATTTCAGCCGGTGGAAAGGCATTTATCAAACCTGGCAGCGTCGTAAAGAGGCTTATCGCAAGCAGATCCAGGAGCGCGAGTTTGCCGGTGTCTTGCGCTTTCAACCAGCCTACTGATGTCCACGAGTCCATTGCACTCTTTGAGTGGCTATAGTCGTTTTCTTGCCCGCTTGCTTGACCAGCCTAACGTTCAAAGGTCCACGGTTACCGCGTGGTCCGACAGTCCATACACGGGCATCGCTGAGGGCGAAGTCCTCTTTGCCAATGGCCTGCGGCTGCGAATGCGAGAGGAAATTGACTTTGACGCGGGCATCATCACTTCGTATGGCTACGAAGTATATCGAGGCGATGACCGACTCTATTGGTATGATGACTTCCCGCATCCAAACGACCCGACTTTGGCTTCGACGATGCCGCATCACAAGCATATACCACCAGATATCAAGCATCATCGAATTCCAGCTCCCGGCATGAGCTTCGACCGTCCGAACCTGCCTTTGCTCATTCGAGAGATCGAAGAAATAGGCCCCCATTCTCTGGGGGCATGAGCGCCTGTTGGTGCCGTCGTGCAGGTATGGAAGCGTGGGCCATGCTGGCATTCGCTGCTGACGAAAACTTCAACAATGCTCAGCCTTGCAGGCTGGCAGCCACCCGATCGAAGCGCGCAGCGGCGTCCACCGCCACCGGCTTCAGATCGGCATAGGCGATGACGCCCAGCATCGCCAGGGGATCCACCAGCGACACCTCGATCACGCCCTCCTCGACCTGCGCCACCACTACGTTACACGGCAGCAGCAATCCCACTTCGGGCGCGGCCGACAGCGCGCGATAGGCCAGCGGCGGGTTGCACGCGCCGAGGATCTGGTAAGGCCTGAAGTCCACGCCCAGCTTCTTCTTGAGCGTCTCCTGCACGTCAATCTCCGTCAGCACGCCGAAGCCTTCCGCTTTCAACGCCTCCGTGACTCGCGCCAGCGCCGATGCGAAATCCGTGTGCAGCCGCACCGTGCGTCCAATGGCAGTTTGTGTCGTCTCCTGCATAGCTTCCTCCCGTAAATACCCCTCGGCAGCATCAGCGCCGGCATGAAGCCGTCTGACTCGCCTGGTTTGATGCCGCCGCCGCGCAAAGGTGACAACAGCCTACAACCTTACGCCCCAGGTTTTTTCTTCAGCCTGCACCAGCCAACTACTTGACCATTCG
>CAZEPA010000088.1:0-10964 GCA_964513955.1 uncultured Anaerolineae bacterium
TGTGCTGGGCGTTTCCGCGCGGCCGATCGCCAATACCGATGTGCTCTGCTTTGGCATGCCCGATCTGCCGGTGAACGCGCTGCCCGCGGGCGTGCTGCACCCGCGGCGCATTGCCGCGGGCGTGGTGCACGGCATCGAGGACTATGGCAACAAGATGGGCATCCCCACGGTCAACGGCGCCATCCTGTACGATCCTGCCTACACCGCCAATCCGCTGGTCTTCTGCGGCTGCCTGGGCATCCTGCCAACTGGCGTGCACCACGAACTGCGCGCCGCCCAACCTGATGACCTGGTCGTCGTGCTCGGCGGCCGCACCGGTCGCGACGGTCTGCGCGGCGCGACCTTCTCCTCGATGGAGATGTCGCACGAAACTGGTCACGTTGCGGGCGCGGCCGTGCAGATCGGTCACCCGATCCATGAGAAGCAAGTGCTCGATGTGCTGCTCCTGGCGCGTGATGAGCGCCTCTACCATGCGATTACCGACTGCGGCGCGGGCGGGTTGTCCTCCGCGGTCGGCGAGATGGCGGCTGAGCTGGGCGCGGACGTGGAACTCGCGCAGGTGCCGCTCAAGTACAGCGGCCTGCGACCGTGGGAGATTTGGCTGAGCGAGGCCCAGGAGCGCATGGTCATGGCGACCCCCGCGCGCAGCTGGCCGCGCCTGCAGGAACTGTGCCATCTCTACGGCGTCGAAGCCACGGCGCTGGGCCACTTCACGGGCGACGGCCAGCTGACGGTGCGTTACGAAGGGCGTCCCGTGGCGCGGCTGGACGGGCATTTCCTGCACCACGGCATTCCGCTGCGCCATCTGCAGGCCGTCTGGACCCCGCCGGAAACGGCCGCGCCAGTCAAAGCCGCGATGCCTCCCGACCTGGCGGACTGGATTTTGCGCCTGCTGCGCCACCCCACCGTCGCCAGCAAGGAGTCGGTCATCCGCCGCTACGACCATGAGGTGCAGGGCGGCACGGTCGTCAAACCGCTGGTGGGCGCCCACCAGGATGGCCCTGGTGATGCGGCGGTCCTGGTCCCGCTCGACACCCTGCTCGGTCGCGATGCCCCGCCCCAGCCCATGCCCGGCGTGGCCCTCGCCAACGGCATTAACCCGGCCTACGGACTGCTCGATCCTTACCGCATGGCGTGGGCCGCAGTAGACGAGGCGTTCCGCAACCTGACGGCTGTTGGCGCGGATCCAGACCAGACCGCGATCCTGGACAACTTCTGTTGGGGCAATCCCTCCCTGCCCGACCGCCTGGGCGGCCTGGTGCGCTGCGCGCAGGGCTGTTACGACGCAGCCCTGGCTTACGGCGCGCCTTTCATCTCCGGCAAGGACAGCCTGAACAACGAATACCTGGGCGTGGATGGTCAGAAGCACGCCATCCCCGGCACGCTGCTCATCTCTGCGCTGAGCCTGACGCCCGACGTCACGCGCACCGTCACTATGGACTTCAAAGAGCCGGGCAACCTGCTCTTCCTCGTCGGCGCGACTGCGGACGAGCTGGGCGGCAGCCTGTACTACCAACTGTTGGCCGCTGACCAGGGTGAAGCGCGGCCGCTGGCCGGCGCGGTTCCCGCGCCCGTGGCTGATCCGCTCCCACGGCTGCGCGGCCTGCACCAGGCCATTCGTCAGGGTCTAGTGCGCGCGTGCCATGACTGCTCCGAGGGCGGACTGGCCGTGGCCGTGGCCGAGATGGCCCTGGCCGGCCGGCTGGGCGCTGAGGTAGACCTGGCGTGCGTGCCGGTCAGCCAGGAGGCCGACCTGCCCGATCTAGCCGATGACAGGCTTCTCTTTGCGGAGTCGTTGGGGCGTTTTGTCGTCGAGGTGACGCCCGCCGCGGCCGACGCCTTCTGCGCAGCCCTGGCCGACTTCGGCGAGGCCTTCGACAAGCCCAGGCCCCGTGCGGTGAGCCTGTCGAATCGCAGTCGAGCCGGCCGTGCGCCGGTCGCGTGTATCGGCGAGGTGACCGCGGAGCCGCACCTGGTTTGGCGACGCAACGCGCAAACCGTGGCCGCACTCGATCTGCCCGTGCTCCTGCGGGCCTGGAAACCGGAGGAAAACGAATAGTGCGCACTTTTGCCGCCGCTCTGGCCCTGACGCTGACCCTGGTCCTGCTGGTCGCTCTACTTGCAGCCTGCCAGGCGCTGCCCATTTTTGCCACGCCGACGCCCACCCTGACGCCGACGCCTACGCAGACCCCCACGCCAATCCCTACGGCGACGCCAACGCCGCCAGGATATCTGTCCCTGGTGACCGCCTCGGCGCTGCCGCCGACCAGCACAACCGGCGCCATCGTGTTCAGCACGCAGGCGCAGACCGGCGACACCCTGCTGTGGCAGCTTTCCAGCCGCGGCCTGCTCACGGTGACCGATCGGCTGTTGGGCACAGCATGGGATTGCAGCCAGAACAGCCCCAATGGGGCGCGCTGCGTTTTTGCCGACCAGGAGGGCCAGGTCTACACGACCACGTTGGCGGGGCTGCCCGCGCCCTTGTTGTTGTCGCCAACCCTGCCGCTCGCGCGCCTCGCCCTGGCGCCCGATGGCCTGAGCCTGGGCCTGGTGTTCACCGACGACCTGGATATCATCAACCTGGCGGAGCCTTCCCTGGCTGGCGGGATCAGCGGGCTGGCCGGGCTGGCCGAGCTGCAATGGGCGCCGGACAGCCAGCACCTGGCGTACATCACGCGCACCGAGACCAGCGCCAATTTGTACGTGTATGATGTGGACAGTGAGTCTGAACCCGATCAGGCGGCGGCCGGGGATTGGTTAGGACTGGCGGCCTGGGCGCCGGATAGCAAGCACCTGGCCTTTGCGCAGCGCGGCCTCGATCATCCTAACGGCGGTTTTCAGCGCCAAGACTTGTTTGTTAGCAATGTCAACGCCGCCGAGGTGCTCAACCGCACGGAATACTTCGAAGATCGCCAGCGGCCCGCGCCCGACCACGCGTTCGGCGTGCGCTGGCTCACCTGGCTGCCGGACAGCAGCACCATCGCCTTCACCTGGACCGGTTGGCCGGTTGACCCGCGCGAAGTGGAGGTCAACGTGGTGTCGGCGGTGAAAGATGGCGGCGATCCCACGGGCCAACTGGCCGCGGCCGGCGCCTTGCTGGCAGACGGCACGCGGCTTGCCTATTCCCCTGATGGCGCCAACGTGGCCGCGCTGCTGCACACCGTGGATGGCCGACGCTTTGTGTGGGGACGGCCGTTGGCCTCGGACGCCTGGGTGACGCTGACGCCGGCCGAGCACACCGTGCTGGACATCTGTTGGACCAGCGACAGCCGCGGCCTGGTCTACAACACGGATGAGGGCGGCCTCTACTGGCTTGACAGTCACGGCGGTCCGCCGGTGCGTCTGGTTGCCGTGGCCGCGCCCCAGCGAATGACGCGGCTGCAGTGCCCGTGACAATAAGGAATGGAGACCGGAGACCGAAGACTGGAGACCGAAGACTGGAGACCGAAGACTGGAGACCGAAGACTGGAGACCGGAGACCGAAGACTGGAGACCGGAGACCGAAGACTGGAGACCGAAGACGGGTTGAAAGCGAGAACGCTGGTAATCCCTGAGCTCCGATCTCCGATCTCTGATCTCGAATCTCCAATCTCTGATCTCGAATCTCCAATCTCTGATCTTGAATCTTCAATCTCTGATCTCTGATCTTCACCTGGAAGAAGGAATGGGCTATGACCATGAAGCCTCGTGTGTTGATTCTGCACGCGCCGGGGACGAATCGCGACCGGGAGGCGGCGTTGGCGTGTGAGCGGGCCGGCGGGCAGGCGCAGATTGTGCATATCAACGAGCTGAGCGCGGCGCCCGGCCGCCTGGATGGTTTTCAGATGCTGGTACTGCCCGGCGGGTTTTCCTACGGCGACGACCTGGGCGCGGGCAAACTGTGGGCGCTGGAACTGCGTTACCGGTTGGGCGATGCGCTGGCGCGTTTCCACGCCGGACGACGGCCCATCCTGGGCATCTGCAACGGCTTCCAGGCGCTGGTCAAGACCGGCTTCCTGCCGGGACCACTGCCTGGCGATGCACCGACGGCCGACCCGTCCGGTTCGCCGCCCGACCTGGCGCAGACCGCCACGTTGACGCGCAACGCGGCCGGCCATTTCGAGTGCCGTTGGGTGCACCTGCGGCCGCAGCGCGACAGCGTCTGCGTTTTCACGCACGGGTTGGACGAGCTAATCACCTGCCCGGTGGCGCACGGCGAAGGGCGCTTCGCACTGGCTGTGCCGGCAGATCTGCCGCGTTTGCGCGCGGCCGGACAGATCGCGCTGACCTACGTGGATGCGGATGGCGCGCCGGCCGCCGGCGCGTATCCTCTCAACCCCAACGGATCGCTGGCCGACATCGCCGGCATCTGCGACCGCACCGGGACCATCCTCGGCCTCATGCCGCATCCCGAAGACCACCTCAGCCCGTGGCAACATCCGGCCGCGGCGCGCGGCGCCAGGGGCCAGCTCGGCCTGGCGCTGTTTGCCAACGGGATTCTCTACGCTGCGGGGTAGGGAGTAGAGTACAATCTGCCGAGCGCAGAGTACAACGTGGAAAGCTCAGAGTGTAACGTGCCCGGTTTGACATCTCATATCGCTTGATTTATCATTCACATCATGAATAACTTTCATTCAGTCACTGCTGATCTTCCGGTTTATTATGATCGTTGGCTGACGCCGCCGCTGCGCTCAGCATGCGAGGCATTTCCGATCGTGGTGCTGACCGGCGCGCGCCAGGTGGGTAAAAGCACGCTTCTGCGCCGCGCGGAGCCGTTTAGCGGTTGGCGTTATCACACCCTGGATGACTTCGACACGCTGCGCCAGGTGCAAGAAAACCCTGCCAGCCTGTGGGCCGGGGTTAGGGAGGTCATCCTGGACGAGGTGCAGAAAGCACCCGAGTTGCTGCCCGCCATCAAGCGGGCTGTAGATGAGCACCCCGGACGTTATCGCTTCGTCTTGTCCGGGTCGGCCAATTTGCTCTTGATGGGTAAGGTGAGCGAGAGCCTGGCCGGTCGCGCCGTTTACCTCGTGCTCGATCCGCTGACGCTGGGTGAACGGCATGGACAACCGCCACCGTCACTCCTGGCTGATATCCTGGCGGGCCGCTGGCCGCAGGATGGGCTGCTGCCTGCAGCGCCGGCTGATCCTCTTCCTCTGCTCCAACAGGGCTTCATGCCTGCGTTGCTGGCGCTCAAGACGCCGGAAGACTGCGTGAGATGGTGGGATGGCTATGTCGCCACCTACCTGGAGCGCGATCTGCGGCAGATGTCGCAGGTCGAATCGCTGGTTGACTTTCGCCGCGTCATGGCGCTGTTGGCATTGCGCACAGGGCAATTGCTCAATCAATCGGACGTGGCGCGCGATGCGGGTCTTTCGCAGTCAACGGTCCATCGCTATATGAATCTACTGGAAGCCACGCACCTGTTCGAGCGTGTACCGGCCTACCTGGGAAGTCATACCACGCGACTCTTAAAATCGCCGCGTGCCTTCTGGGCCGATGTCGGTCTTGCCGTCTTTCTGGCCGGTTTCTACACCGCCGCTGACCTGGCCGGCGCGCGCGAAGTGGGCGCCTTTTTCGAGACGCTGATCTATCAGCATCTGCGCGTCAGCAGCGGTTTGTTGACGCCCCGCGGCCGGCTGCACTTCTGGCGCACGCAGACCGGTGATGAGGTAGACTTCGTGCTCGAGCACGGTCGGCGCGTCATCGGCATCGAGGTCAAGATGACCGATTCTCCGGGGTACCGACACAGCGCTGGATTGAGCAAGTTCCTGGCAGAGCATCCCCAGGCTGTCGGCGGCATCCTGGTGCACGGCGGCCAGGCCATCCGGCGCCTGGACGAAAAGATCGTGGCCGCGCCCTGGCCGCTGTTGACTGGATAAAGGAAAGTCTGATCACGTTTGTCGTGTGATAATACGTTTAGTTGTCACGCTGGAGGCGATGACCTGCGATGGGTGTGCGTACCCCAGTAGGTTCACGCCTCCGGCGTGCAAAGCTGGATCGGGTAGGGAATGACGCGATCGGCGCCTGACACGGATGCGTTCAGATCCATTGGCGGTACGATCGGTAAATCGAACGGGTTGACCATGTAGCCGCTCACCATGTGGCTCTCAGCTCAAGTCACGTTTGCGATGTGTGTCGTCTCAAAGCGGTGCGGTCAACTCCACCTGGATGTTGTCCGGGTCGCGGAACGCCAGCACGGCGATGCCAAACGGCTCCAGCCGCTTGATCTCGCCGTGCGAAATGCCCTTCGCCTCGAACAGGCTGGCCGCAGATTCCAGATCGGCCAGGCTCGCCACGCTCAGGCTCAGGTGGTCGAGGCCGATGCGGCTCTCGCTGAAGCTGTCGCCGGCGATGGCCTGGGCCGGGTCGGGCGGCGGGTTCAACGCCAGCAGCACGCTGCCGTTGTGCAACAGGGCCTTCGGACCGAAATCGGTGAGGAAGTTGAACCCGAGCAGCTCGGTGTAGAACTGCTGCGAGCGGCGCAGGTCGCTGACGGTCAGGGCGACGTGATGGATGGCTCCGGTTTGAATGGCGGTGCTCATGTGATTCTCCTTTCAGATTTTGCTACTTGGTCTCTTGTTGTTCCAATAGATCTTTCAGGTTTGCCAGGTTGGTGTCCCACTGCCGCTGCGTGGACCGTGCGACGATCGGTTCCGCCAGCTTGAAGAAGCCGCCGGGCTCGCCTTGCAGGGTGAAGGTGACCTTCGTGCCCTCGCCTTCCGGCTCACACGAGTAGCGGCCCTCGAGCGGGATCGGTCCCGACGTGCTCCGGAAGCCCACCCTGCGCAGCGGTTCATAGGCGGTCAGCTCTGAGGCGATCTCGATGCGCCGGCCGAGGACCTGTACAGTGTCCACCCAGGTCTTCCCGACGCCGACGACATCGTTCGTCACCCGAGCCTCCAGGAGGCCGGACTGCCACTACAGCGCGTTTCGATTGTCCGTCATGAAGCGGAAGACTTCTTCGATGGGATGGTTGACAGTCACGCTGGCTTGAATTCGGATCATTCCATGGCTCCTTTCGTGAGTTACCCGGCCTGCTCCGATTACTTCAACAGCCCGAGCTGCCGCATCGTGCCAAGGTCGTCCTTCAACTCCCATTCCTCGACGAACTTGCCGTTCTCTACCCGGATGATGTTGATGAAGGCCTGCTCAAAACGCTTGCCGGTGGCGGGAATCCCAGAATAAGGTCCCGTATGCACGCCGCGCGTAGTCCCGCGGATCACGATTTTGTCGCCACCGATGATGATGTCGTCAGCGGTGAGGTGGAGGTCCGAAAAAGCCTCCCTGTACTGCATGAGCGCTTTCTTGGTCGCCTCACGGCCCAGACCGTTGGAGTGGTTAAGGAAGCCCGGCGTGTAGACTTCATCCAGGAGTTCAGGCTTGCCCTCGTTCCATGCCCGGCCGGCAAGGTTTATCAATGCCATCGCTTCTTCTGTTGTCATGGTATCACTCTCCCTATCAATGTGTTTTTTGGAAATAGCGACTTTTTGAGATGCTGAGTGTGAGATTTCGCTCTGTCCTGTCGGCAACATTGCTTCCAACCGCCTGATCAGCCCCGGCCAATCGCGAAAGTAGTAGGCTTCGCCATCCGGCAGCGCTTGCACCTTGCCGCGCCACTCAGTCTGGCCCTCGCCCGCTTCCTCCTGCCACATGCGGAGGGTGAACAGCCGGGTCATCCTGGTTGCTGCTGTCATCGTTCACACCTCACTTCATGCTGGCGCCATGATACCAGGAGAAGCGTTTCATAAGCGTTTCACGGACCGTTTCATGAAGAGAGAATTGAAGAGATCTTGCTGCTGGGATGCGGGGGGCGCGAGGATTTTGGATCGTGCGGTGGGGTGTTTAGGAAATCAAGGCGTCGAGTCTGGCAAGGAGTGGCTCCAGCCGGTCAAGCAGCTCATTCAGATCTGCCGGGCTTGCTGGGATGAGTTCAGACACATCGGGCAATGGGGGCGGATCAGGCAGCGTATCACCGGCCAATTCGTGATACTTCTGGCGGTATTCGTGCACTCCGGTCTGGATGTAGTGCGCCCGGTAGAGCTCCGATGCCGCGAGCCGCGCCCCTTCGTCGCTTGGGGTCAACCGCCAAATCTCATAGTTGATCACCATCTGTTGGGCAGGGGAGGCCGCTTGGTTGAGCGAGGCTCGGAGTTCGGCCACCGCAGCCGATCCTGTGAGCAGGCCGAGCGCATGGTGCAGACGGATACCCAGCACTTGAGCCCGGAAGCGCGTGTCTTCGCCGGCGAATCGTTCGCCTTCTACGGCCGTGATCGTCTTCAGGGCCTCGTCGTAGAAAGGACGCGCCTCGGCCGGCCGGCCCTGCGCCAACAACAGCCGGGCGAGGTCAACGAGCATGCCGCAATGGTAGCTTGGACTGTCCAGCCGCCTCCCCAGGCCGGCAGCCTTCCGATACAGAAACTCGGCTTGCCCTAATGCCTGCAGGCGCTCGGCAATTTCGCCGACGTCGAAGATGCTCTGCCAGGCCGACCAGCGGTCGCCGATCTCCAGGTAGATTCGCAAAGCCTGCTCGTGGCCCGCCAAAGCCCGCAGGTAGTCGCCGCGGCTCAGAAGGTGATTGGCACTGTTGTGCATTGCCCATGCCAACACCTGGCGATCGTCTATCTGCCGGGCCAAAACGCCGGCGCGCAGGTACCAATGCAGAGCCTCGCCAGCTCGCTGCTGCGAGGTGTAGACGTTCCCCAACGTGATCGCCGCCCTCGTAATGACCAGGTGGTAGCCAAGCGGCTCGGCAATAGTAATGGATTTCAGGCAGCAATCCACGGACTGATCCCAGTCGCCCTGGCTCCAGTAGACCATACCCATGGTGTCCAAGGCTTCGCAGATGCCGCGCGGGTCGTCGTTCTCGCCGGCAATGCGCAGCTGCCGCTCCAGCGTAGCCAGCGCCCGCTTGTTGTCACCCTTAAACCAATAGATCTCGGCCATGGTCCACAGCGCGCTGACCACCCCGCGCCAATCGCCTGTCGCCATAAACCCCTGCTGCGCCGTGGCCAGCCATTCCAGTCCTTCATCATAGTGACTCTGCAGCCGCATCACGTCGGCAAGCGCGCGCTGAGCCCGCGCTTGCAAGGCGACATCGCCCAGGGTCTCGGCCAGCGCCATGGCCTCGCGATTGATGGCCTCCGCTTGGGTCCACTGCCCGTTCACCCGCCAGACCTCGCCCAAAGCTAGCTTGACCGAGCAAGCCTCGGTCGCTGACAGGCTATTGTGGAGCTCGCCTGTCAGCAGATGTTGGCAGAGGCGAACCGCCTCGTCATTGGCGTAGATGCGTTGCGCAGCCGTTGCCGCCCGGCGATAGAAGACGACGGCCGCGTGCGATTTGCCGGCCTGCTCATAGTGGGTCGCGATTTGACCGCTGACCGCATCGAGGTCCGCAGCATGAATCTGTTCCAGCGCCAACGCCACCCGACCGTGCAGCCAGCGCCGCCGCGCCCGGCTCAGTCCGGCGTAGGCGGCCTCGCGCAGCTTGTCGTGGCTGAAGTCGTAGGCGTCTTCTGCCTGCTCACGGATGAT
Source organism: uncultured Anaerolineae bacterium (assembly GCA_964513955.1). GTDB lineage: Bacteria > Chloroflexota > Anaerolineae > SSC4 > Amarolineaceae > Amarolinea. The sequence continues at coordinate 9,514 of CAZEPA010000088.1, forward strand.
CCGCTTGCGCCAGCACTCGTCCAGCGCGGCGACCAGGAGATCTTCGCTCAGGTCGGTCGCGCTCGCCAGGACGCCATAGGTGAACGCCCGGCCGACCACCGCGGCCAGCTCGATCATGCTGCGCGCCAGGGGCGAAAGCTGGGCCAGGCGGGTTTCGAGCACCTGGCGCACCCTGGCGGGCAGGGCCGCGGGGGTCGCCATCATCGCAACCGCATGGCTGGCCGTCGGACCGTTGTCCCGCCCGAAGCCCGCGCGCACCATCTCAACAACGAAAAGGGGATGTCCCTCCGTGCTCTGATAGAGCAGCGGACCCAGGGCCCGTGCGAACGGCCGGCCCGCCACCCGATCGGCCAGCGCCAGCGTGGCGTCCTGGCTCAGTGAGCCTAATTCGATCTCCACAAGTTGGCCCGCGCGGGCGAGTTCCGCGCGCCAGGCAGCCAGCGCCGAACCGGTCTCGCGCTCTTCGCTTCGCAGCGTTGCAACCACCAGCAATTGTGTGCGCGTGCCCTGGCCTGGCCGCGCCGTCAGCAAGAAGTGCAGCCAGTCCAACGTGTCGCGGTCGCACCACTGGAGGTCATCCAAGAAGAGCAGCAGGGCGGCGTGCCCGGCGAGCACGGCGTGCGTCAGCGCCTCGAATAGGCGCAGCCGCTGCCACTTTTCGGTCAGCGGCCCAGGGGGCGGCAGGTCGGGACGCTCGGCCCCGATTTCGGGGAGCAGGCGCGCCAGCTCGCGCAGCCAGGGATCGGCCAGGGACGGCCGCGGATGGCCGCGCAGCCATGTCACGGCGGGCGCGTACGCCAGCTCGCCGCCGACCCCTGGCGGGTAACAGCGGGCCGTGAGCGCGGGGATGCCCTGCCGGCTCACCCACTCGGCCAACGCCTCGGCCAGGCGCGTCTTGCCGATGCCGGCCTCGCCGGAGATCAGGAGCAGGCGCGAGCGGCCGGCAGCCTCACGCCAGGCCCGCTGAAGCTGCGCCCATTCGGCATCGCGGCCCACCAGTGGAATGGCGGCAGCGGTCTGCGCCGGCACAACCGCCTGGGCTTTCGCGTTCACCAGTTGCTCGTAGAGATGGCGCGTCGCGGGGCCTGGCTCCACATCGAGCTCACGGCGCAGCGTCGTGACGCAGGTGTGGTAAGTGTGCAGCGCCGCGGCGCGGTCGTCGTTCAGCGCGTGGAGGCGCATCAGTTGGGCGTAGGCCGGTTCGTGGAGCGGATCGTGGCGCAGCAGCGCCTGCGCGTGGCCGATGGCCTGCCGGTAGTCTCGGCGCTGCTCGTGCAGGGCAGCCAATTGTTCAAGCGCAGCGCCGTACGCTTGCGTCAGCCGATCCTGTTCGGCCAGCAGCCAATCGCTGTAGCAGCCGGGCAGCAGCTCGCCGCCGTAGGCCGCCACGGCCTGCTCCAGAGCCGCCATCTGCTCGCCTGTGCTCACGTTCGCCCTGGCTTCTTGCAAGC
>CAZEPA010000089.1:0-10952 GCA_964513955.1 uncultured Anaerolineae bacterium
GGCCTCGATGGACGGGAATGGGCAGCGCCCGTGTGCCCCTATTCGTGGAGCAGTGGAGGACTCTTCAACCGGGCCTTCCAGGAAAACATCACCGGCGAGTAGGAATTTCCAAATGTAGCACACAGCCAACCACAAAGACCACAGAGAACACAAAGAAAAGGCAGATCAGGCGCAAATTGGCAGCTTCTTTGCGTTCTTTGTGATCTCTGTGGTCAAAACCCAGGCCACATTTGGAACTACTGCCGGCGAGCCAGCGACGGAAAGGAAAGCATGATCTATGACTCAGTCAACGCAGCAGGTCACTGCGCGGCCGCTGCAGGGCTTTGAGAATTCTTGGCAAGAGGACTTCTGGCGCGTGCGCCAATTCCTGGTCGAAACTGCGCCGCTGACGCCGGTTGGCCTCAACTGGGATGTGCGGCGCTGGGATGGTCAGTTTTTCTACAACCCGCGTGGAGTCTGGGCGCCGGAATGGGCGGCGCGGGCTTGCTTATGGGAAAATGAGCAGGGCGAACTTGTTGGCGTTGTGAACCCGGAGGGCGTGGGGGATGCGTATCTGCAGGTGCATCCCGATTATCGTCACCTCGAAGAGACTATGATCGAATGGGCCGAGGAGCGCCTGGCAACGCCCGTCCGCGACGGCCAACACCAGCTTGCCTTTTACGTGCTGGAGTACGATGCTCACCGCCAGCGGCTCATGCGCGCGCGCGGTTACACGAAGACGCCCTACTACGGTATGCTGCGCCATATGCGGCTGGGCGCACAGCCGCTGCCGCAGCCGGTTCTGGCCGCAGGTTACAAGCTGCGCCATACGCAGCCGACAGACATGGCGGATTGCCAGCGCATTGCCGATCTGCTCAACGCGGCCTTCCGGCGCGATTTTCATAACGCCGCGGAATACCACATGTTTGCACAATTGGCCCCGTGCTTCCGGCCGGAACTGGACCTGGTCGCCGAAGCGCCAGACGGCTCCTTTGCCGCGTATGTCGGCATTCCATATGACGAAAGCAATCGGCGCGGCATCTTCGAGCCGGTCTGCACGCACCCCGACCACCAACGCAAGGGTTTGGCCCAGGCGCTCATGCTCACCGGTTTACACCGCCTGCGCGCGTGGGGTGCGCGCACGGTCACCGTGGATACGGGCGACATGATCCCCGCGAACCGTTTGTACGACAGCCTGGGCTTTACCGAAGCGTACCAGGGCTTTGAATGGCGTAAGGTATTCTAGCGGCTGTCTGCTATCGCCAGCCAGCCGCCGTGGCTCACAGGGTGTGGAAATCAGCCTGCATCACGGAGAGCCGCGCCGCGCCGTGAAATCCCAGGCCGACGTCGTGGTGCTGCTGGAATTCCCGCTGCTTTGGCTCAGGCTGTCGCTGCCTCTGAGCGCGCCTGCAGGCCCCTGCGGCCAGGGCCGCAGCCCGGTATCGCGGAGGTCGGTGGTCAGCCAGGGCACGTGCGTCCATGTCTCAAGCCCCGGACAGCGGCCGGGCGCGGGAGTCAGCCCGGCGGCGAAGAACTGACGATGGATCTCCGCGCCGCCCAGGTCTTCGGCAATGACCAGTTGACCCAGGTTTGCGGCCACAGCGCCGCCGCCGGTGCGCGTACAACTGGTCGTCTGTCCCGTCTGAAAGTTTACAGTCGTGATCGTCGTGAGCCAGGTGGCATTGCCAGCCGTGGGCTGATACTGAAGGTTGAGCACGTCGCCAGCCAGCGTGCGCCCGGAAAGGGTAAATCTGGGCGCGGCTTCGCCCCGGATCGTGTAATTGATTTGCCCCAGCCCATCGGATGATTGGCCTTCGATCTGCCATTGACTGCTGCCCTGCCAGCCCGCGCAGCTCACATCACTGACCACCACCCGCAAATCACTCGGCGCCTCGACGTAGCTGGTCAAACGCTGCCAGTTGCTGTTGCTGTACATGAGAATCACCTGCTCCACTTTCTCCGCCGGATCATCCTGGCACAGCACCGTCCATTTGCGCGCTGACCAATCCTCTGGCCCCTGCCAGCCCTGTCCCGGCCGTTTGATCAGGGCCTGTAGACGCATGAAAGGGACGCCAACGAAGGGGTTGGCAATCGCCAGCAGCCGCACATCGTCGGCAACGCCGATACCCCCATAGAAAATTCCCAAATCACCGATGCGATAGGGATCGTCGCTGTTGGTGAGAGACCAAACATAGTAAGCGTCTTGGTCCTGTGAAACCGTTTTGGTAAAGCCAAAGCTGCTCCATGATCCCCAGTGATAGGGGAACTGGTCCCACTGTGAGTAGAGATCCTGGGGGGCTAGATTTAGATTGAGCGCGGCAAATTCCGGCCAGCGCGTCTCCCAACCTCCAGCGATACGGTCATTGATGACCTGGTAAAGATCGCCGTTGCCTGGGACCTCGGTGGCGGCGAAAATTTGGGCGATCAATTCGGGATGATAACTGCCCGTGTAGTGGCTGAGGTAGAAGGGCCAGAGGTAGGCGCCATATTCATGCTTGCTGTCGGCCAGGATCAACTGGTAATTGGTCGCGGTCAGGTACCACTCGGAGTAACTCTGTTCACTCTGGTCATCGGGGGCGCTGTCCATGTTTTCAAAATAGTCTATGGCCCAATTGGCAGTCGCTTCCATCCACCAACTGTCAAAGCATTCGACGACTGGATCGTAGGCGAACTGGATCATGTGCATGAATTCGTGGGCGATGGTGTTGACCTCGGACGGCCCTTGCTGGAGAACCTGCATGTAGGTGGGGGTCGCTTTGCAGCCGTGGTTGGGATACACGCTGACCATGGCCAGGACGTTGTCTTTGCCGGGAAGGGGATCATAGGGCATGTAGACATCGAGCCGGCCATCGCTGGGGTTGCAGCCCAGCCCGGCGTCGCTCAACGGTTGGCGCAGGAGACCGGTGAGGATGGGATAGATGCGTTCTTCCAGGTTGATGCTGATGGCGTTTGCACGCAGCCAGAAAGTATTGTCGAAAGGCGGGTACCAGACCACAAAGTGCGTTGAGGCCAGGGGGACGAGCAGCCCTTGCGCCAGCTCCCGGCAGCGATCATCAATGTATCCTACCGGCTCTGCCGAAACCCTGGCCGCCGCAGCCTGGCCGTTCCTGCGCAGATCGTACCAGCTGCCGGCGTAAACGGGCGGGATCAGGAAGGGCACGAGCGCCGAGCGCGCGGCAGGGGAGAGATTGGGAAAGCGCTGGGTGGCCTCGGAAACAGCGTCGGAGTCTATGAGGCCGCTGTCATCCCCTCGATAGCGCGCAGGCAGGCGCGCATCGCCAAACGTGGCGAAGACTCGATAGATCAGTGCGGTTTCCTGGTCAATATCCCTGCGCGTCAAAGCCCGATCTATCAGGGTGAAGCTGCTGGGCACGCGCGACGCGGCGATCAAGGGCAGGAAGGCGCGAGAACTTTGGACGGGTGTTCTCTCCGCAGTTACGGGTTGAGCGGGCGCCTCACCCGCGGCCATCAGCGCTGTTTGCGCGGCCTGAACGCTGCCCGGCCACAGCAGCAACATGAGCGCCGCAGCCAACCCTACCAACCATCCATGAAACCCGTGATAATGGGAAGTGTGGGTCATATGAATCTCCTCATGTCCTATGATAGCAGGAGATCGTTTAGAAATCATTTAGTGAAAGACCCGACAATTTCCGCCCATCTGCCGACGCCCGCATCGTTAGCATAACATGGACGGCAGCAACAAAGTGCGCTGACAGACAACCCGACGAGCGACGGCCTGCCCATCTGGTCGCCCGATGGCGGTTGGATTGCCTTCCGCTCGGATCGCGAGGGCAAATGGGCCATCTACGCGGTGCGCGCCACCGGCGCCAACCTGCGCAAGGTCACCCATGCCGATGTGCTGCCGGTGTGGTTTTTTGAGAAGATGGCCTGGCGCCGCTGAGGATTCAATCTGTCTGGCCGCGGCGAAATTGATGGACGCCCAAGACATCGGTATGTCGTGGGCGTCCGTTTAGTTGGCGCGGGCTGACCAAGATTGGGAGAAGGGCTGGTGTGTGCTTCACACTGCTCACGCGCGCCGCCGGCCGTCTCGCCTCACGGCGTACCTTGCCCCAAAATCTGGCCGGTCAATTCATAGCCGTGCGCAATGCTCTGCGCGATCTTGACCGGGTCAAAGTCGAGCGAACCATCGAAGGGGTCGAACGTTGGCTCGATGACGGTCAGCTTGACTGGCTGGCGATTGAGAACCGGGCGCTCTTGCAGGGTGCGCACGCCGCGCATAATCGGGTCATCCGCGTCACGCGTGGGCGGTATGGCATCTTCAAGGTCGCGGCCCAGCGCGGCCAGGCGGTTGACCTCCTGCTGAATGTGGATATCGTTGCGCGCAATCTCGCTGGTGAAAATATCAATCGTGCGCATGATGATGGGGAAGATGCCTTTGATCGGTCCCACCTGTGATGTCTTCAGCGAACCGGCCAGGATCATGTAGACATGGTCCGCGCCCAGGTCGGCCGCGGCCTGCAAGGGCGTGATTTCCCGCACGCCGCCATCATATACCTGGTGATCACGCGCCGCGGCCAACGGATGGCGCGGCTCCATGAACACCGGCTGCACGCTCGAGGCCAGGATTGCTTCGGTTAGGTCGGGGTGATTCTGGTCCATGAGCACCAGCTCGCCGGTCTGAAAATCCACACCGGTCACACGCAGCTCGATGCCAGAGGTAACAACCTTGCTGACATCCAGGTACTGCAGAATCTTGGCTTTGAGGGGATCCGTGACAAAGAGTGATTCACCCCCCAAGGCGCCGCTAAAGGCCTGCACGACATCCACCACGCGGCGGCGCAGCCCGAGCAGTTGAATCAATTGCAGCAGCGCGCCGAAAATTCCCGGCGCCGCGACCCCCGTGCCGATCAAAATCGCCAGACGCCGTATCAAGGCCTGCTCCAACGCACCTTGCAGCGATGCGAGATCGTCCAGGTCATTGACCTCTTGATGCGCCAAACGTCCCAGCGACTTGAACAAATCCTGGAAGGTCGGGCTCCAGCTCAGGACATCGGCATTCTTCTGCAGCGAACGCCACAATGATTCCAACTCCTGGATCACGCTTGGTGTGCCCTCGGCCAGCTTGGCGCCGTTCAGCGCGCCCACCGAGGTGCCGCACACGATCTGAGGCCGGATGCCGGCCTCGTACAGTCTTTTCAGCGCGCCCACCTGAAACGCGCCCTTGGATCCGCCCCCACTCATCACAATGGCAATGCGTTCACTCATGGCCTGGCTCCTTTCATCTACGCAAATGATCGCCGCTGAATTCTAGCAGAGCCGCTGCGCGCTGTCAATCAGAATCCAAAGCGGCTCGGTTGGAACGGGTGCATTTCAATGCCGGGGCGCAGCTCACCTTCGTGGGTTGCGCCGTGGTTGCGGCGAGTTTAGTCGCCCGACATCAGTTTCATCTGCACCTGTTGGAACACGCGTCTTGCCATCGTCGTCAAACCGTCGTACAATCCCATCGGTTGCGGGTTTCTCGCTGAAACCCGACTTTTCGGAAACTTGCCCCCTCGGAGTAATGCCATGTGCGGTCGTTTTACTCTTTTCGCATCTCCAGACACGATTCAAGCTGAATTTGACCTGCCCGAGGTTCCCGCCAACCTGGCCCCGCGCTACAATATCGCGCCCACGCAAGCAGTGGCTGTCATCGCCAACCACACCGAGCGCCGGCTGGAGTTGTTTCAATGGGGTTTGATTCCTTCGTGGGCCAAAGATCCGAGCATCGGCAGCCGCATGATCAACGCCCGCGCCGAAACCCTGGCCGAGAAGCCCTCTTTTCGCACTGCCCTGCGCAAGCGGCGCTGCCTGATCCTGGCCGACGGTTTTTACGAATGGCGCAAGGAGAGCGGCGGCAAGACGCCGTTTTTCATCCATCTACGGTCAGGCCGGCCGTTTGCCCTGGCTGGCCTCTGGGAGGTCTGGCAGACCCCGGACGGCGTGGCATTGCCCACCTGCACCATCATCACCACCGGGCCAAACAGCCTGGTCGCGGCGCTGCACGATCGCATGCCCGTCATCTTGCCGCCAGATGCTTATGCGCGCTGGCTCGACCCTGAACCGCAAGCGCCTGCTGACTTGGCGCCGCTGCTGGTGTCGTATTCGGCCGACGCAATGAACCTGTACGCCGTCTCGCGGGCCGTCAATTCGCCAGCCAACGACAGCCCGATCTGCGTGGAGCCGAAATAGCGAGAGTTTATCATTTTATCATCATATCGCTTGCTTTTTGTGATGGCATGTCCTATAATAATCACATACTTGCGTGGGAGCGGCTGTCCGGGGCAGTTACCTTCCACGAATGCAAGTAATCCTCACGCAAAGCCACAAAGACACGAAGGAATCGGTTTACGTTTCTGTGCCTTTGTGTGAGCCATGTTGTCCCGGCTTGCCTGGGCTAAGAAGCCGGAAGATCCTATGCACGAAGGAGAAAAATGCTATGCCTGACAACAACAGTTTGCGTGATCAGTTTGGCTCACGCGAGAAGTCGTCGGCCCAATCAGCCGGCGACACCGGTGACGTGGGAGGTGCTTTTGGCTCGCGCAGCCAGGGAGAAGATCAACCTCAGCAGCCGGCCGCTGTGCGCGCACAGCCCGAGCTGCCCGTGAGTTCGGCGCCTGCGTCGCCGCCGCTCACCGCACAGGCCCCGGCTGATGATCAAGACCCGAAGAAGCGCTACTATACGCCGAAAGAAGTGATGGCGAAGAAGGGATGCATTGGCTGCGGCGGCATGGCGCTGGCCATTCCGCTGCTGCTTGCTGTCGTTGGCCTGGCGGCCCGTCTTCGCTAACCCCCGTAAGTTTCTATACGAGAGGAGGATTCTTCATGTTAGGCTGGATTGCTATACTGGTTGTCACCATCGTGATTGTGGGTCTGGTTGAAATGGTTTCCCGAACCAACCTTCCCTACGGGTGGCTGGGAAACATTGTGGTCGGTTTCATCGGCGGTTTCATTGGTCAGGTTATTCTGGGCCAGTGGGGACCTACTCTGGCTGGCGTATACGTCATTCAAACTTTCATTGGCGCGCTCGTGTTCATCCTGGCCGCCAAGTGGGTCATGGGACGCATGGCCGCTCGCCGCTAGGAACCACAGTCTGAAATCAAACGACCGCCCGGCGCTGCGTTTGACCGTGGCGCCTGGTGGTCGTTTGATTCATCATGCATCCACGCGGGTTCACTGAGCTGAGGGCTGAATGCCTGATTTTACCCATGACATGCAGCTTGTCGAGGCCTTGCGCGCGGGCGACGAGGCGGCTTTCAGCTATCTGCTCGATCATTACCACAACGCCCTGATACGCACGGCGCTTCTGTACGTTTCCAGCCGCGCCGTCGCCGAGGAAGTGGTGCAGGAAACCTGGCTCGGCGTGTTGCGGGGGATTCATCGTTTCGAAGGGCGATCTTCGCTGAAAACCTGGCTCTTTCGCATCTTGATGAACCGCGCGCAAACCCGCGGGCAGCGCGAGCACCGCTCCATTCCCTTCTCCGCTTTTGCGTTTGCCGATAGCGAGGCTGATGAGCCTGCGGTCGAGCCAGATCGCTTTTTGCCTGCATCCCATGCGCGCTGGCCCGGTCATTGGGCGCAACCGCCGCACGCGTGGGACGAGATTCCAGAAGAACGCTTTCTATCCCAGGAGCTGCGCGCGGCGCTTCTGCAGGCCATTGACCGGCTGCCTCCACAGCAGCGCCAAGTGATCTCTCTACGCGACATCGAAGGGTGGAGCGCCGATGAAGTCTGTAACGCGTTGAACCTCAGTGAGACCAATCAGCGTGTGCTGCTCCATCGCGCCCGCTCCAAAGCCCGTCACGCGCTGGAGCAATACCTGGGAGGAACGAGGGGGGATCGAAGTTGAAAACTATAGCCATGGCCGCCCATGATTTGACCTGTCAGCAACTCGTGGAACTGGTTACTGACTATTTGGAGGGCGCGCTGTCATCGTCTGATCAGGTGCGCTTTCAAGCCCATTTGGCGATGTGTCGTTATTGTACTGCTTACCTGGCACAGATGCAGCGCACGATCCAGGTGTTGGGCAGGCTGACGGAGGCTTCCCTGGAACCGTATGCCAGGGATGACCTTCTGCAGCTCTTTCGCCGCTGGAAACAGCAGCCACAGCCTGGCAACGGCGCTGCGCATTGAAAATTCCCACCATGAGACGAAACAGGGACTCCATCCATGAACAATTCGCTGCCGACAACGCTCGTCATTTTTGGCGCCTCCGGTGACTTGACTGAACGTAAATTGATTCCGGCGCTCTACAGCCAGTTCCGTAAGGCGCGCCTGCCCGCGGGTTTGCGTATTGTCGGCTTCGCACGCCGTCCGTGGAGCGACGATGATTTTCGGGCGCATCTTCTGGAAGGTATGCACAGCTACGAGCCTGAGGCTTATGATGAGAGCACGTGGCAGAACTTTGTGGCCAGTGTGTCCTATTGCCAGGGCAACCTCGACAATGAGGCCGATTATGCCACGCTGAACAAGGCCCTGAGCGATCTTGAAGCTGGGCCGGCGAACCACCTTTACTACCTGGCGACCGCGCCGGAGTATTACATCCCCGCGGTCACGCACCTGGGCGCGATTCATATGGCTGAAGAGACCGATGCCTGGCGGCGCATTGTCGTCGAGAAACCATTTGGTCATGACCTGGCTTCAGCCAAACAGTTAAATGATGTGCTGCACTCGGTCTTTCGCGAGGAACAGGTCTACCGCATTGACCATTACTTGGGCAAAGAGACGGCGCAGAATATCTTTTTCTTTCGTTTCGCCAACACCATCTTTGAGCCGCTGTGGAACCGCAACTATATTGACAATGTGCAGATCACGGTGGCCGAAACCGTGGATGTGGGACATCGGACCGGCTACTATGACGAGGCCGGTGTATTGCGCGACATGTTCCAAAACCATCTTCTGCAGTTACTCACACTGATCGGGATGGAACCGCCAGCTTCGTTCAACGCGGATGCCGTACGCAATGAGAAGGTGAAGGTATTGGCCGCCGTGCGGCCGATCTCGCGCGAGAATGTAGCCAGCCGCACGGTGCGCGGCCAGTATCGCACCTACCGCGACGCGCCCGGCGTGGCCCGCGCCTCGCAGACGCCCACATATGCTGCGCTCCAGTTATACATTGACAACTGGCGTTGGCAGGGCGTGCCGTTCTACCTGCGCTCCGGCAAGGTGCTGCCAGAGAAAGTGTCGGAGATCATTATTCAGTTCCAGCGGCCGCCGCATCTCATGTTCAATTTCCCGGCGGAACGCGTGCTGCACTCCAACCTGCTCTCTATCAGCTTGCAGCCCAACGAGGGCATGCACCTGCGCTTCGAGGCCAAGGTGCCTGACTCCGTGCAGGAAACGCGCTCGGTGGATATGGAGTTCTATTTCCGTTCGTCGTTTGGCAATGGCCCACTGCCAGACGCGTACGAACGCCTGCTGCTCGATGCCCTGGCCGGCGACGCTTCTCTGTTCACCCGCAGCGACGAGATCGAGCAGGCCTGGCGCTTGATTGACCCGATCGTAGAGGCCTGGGCGTCACCGCAGGCGCCGCCGCTGAGCTTCTACGAAGCCGGCACCTGGGGACCGGCCGAAGCTGATGCGTTTATGGCGCGTGACGGCCGCCAGTGGCGTTCGACTTTCGGATCCGCCTGACAATCAACGGGAGGTAAATCAAGCGATGGATGTAGCGCAACTCAAACGACAGGCAGCCGAACGAGCTGTGGATTTCGTGGAGTCAGGCATGGTCGTGGGCCTGGGGGTCGGCAGCACCGCGATTTTTGCTGTGCGCCGCCTGGCCGAACGCCTGCGCCAGGGAGACCTGCGCGACATTGTCGGCGTCCCCTGCTCCCTCGCGACGGCCGCCGAGGCTGAACGCCTGGGGATCCCGTTGACCACGCTGGATGAGCGCCCCGTGGTGGATGTGACCATTGACGGCGCCGATGAGGTGGATCCCGCGTTCAATCTGATCAAGGGCGGGGGCGGCGCGCTGCTGCGCGAGAAAATTGTGGCCCAGGCCAGCCGCCGCGAGATCATCGTTGTTGACGCCAGCAAGCTCTCCCCGGCCTTGGGGGTGAACTTCGCCTTGCCGGTGGAAGTGACGCCATTTGGCGCGGGCGCACAGGTGCGTTACCTGGAGCAGTTGGGCGCCCAGGTGACGGTGCGTCGCAATCCACAGGGCACGCCGTATCACACCGACCAGGGCAACCTGATCCTCGACTGCGCGTTTGGCCCCATCGCCCAGCCCGCCCATCTGTCCGACCTGTTGGCTGCCCGTGCAGGCATCGTCGAGCACGGGCTGTTCATTGGTTTGGCAACCGATCTGATCGTCGCTGGCGCGGACGGCCTTCGTATTAGCGCGCGGCCCGATCAGCCCCTTGCACCACAAGGTGAGTGATGACAAACGCTGACCAGGGACGCTTTTTGGTCTTCCCCACGATTGAGGAAATGAGCGTTGCAGCCGCAGCCGCCATGGTAAGCCTGATCAATCAGGCTGTGTCTGAAACCGGTCTTTTTACCCTCGTTCTTAGCGGCGGCAACACCCCGCAGCGTCTGTACCGTCATTTGGCCGAAAACTACGCGCGGCGCCTGCCCTGGGAGCAGATACATCTCTTCTGGGGTGATGAGCGTTGCGTGCCGCCCATGCACCCCGACAGCAACTTTCGCATGGCATTCGATGCGCTCATTGCTTCGGTGCGCATTCCCTATGAAAATGTGCATCGGATCAGCGGTGAAAATGCCGCTGATGAGAAGGGCGCAGCCGCCAGCGCGGCCGCTTATGAACAGGAATTACGCCGTTTCGCACACAAAGTCGGGTTAGGCCCCACGTTGTCATTCGACTTGCTTCTGTTGGGTATGGGCGAGGACGGACATACCGCTTCGTTGTTTCCCGGCTCTCCGGTGTTGACAGAAAAGCACCTTTGGGTGGCGGCCGCGCAGGCGCCGCCCAACTACAGCGTGACTCACCGCGTTACCATGACGCTGCCGCTGATCAATCA
>CAZEPA010000090.1:0-10903 GCA_964513955.1 uncultured Anaerolineae bacterium
TGAAACACATCTTCACCAGGCTCGTGCCTGGCTAGGGAGTGAACCTGAGCGTGGAACCCTGCAACAACGCACGGTCAACCTGCCGCCGATACGCCGCGCCGCCATCCTCGATCTGATCAATATCGCCCAAGGCGAAATAGATCGTTTAGCTGCTCAATTCACCCTTTCCTCCGTTGAGCAGGACTTCGCGGCCGTGTTTGCCGCTGAGATGAACACAGATTGGGCGACTCTGTGCGATTTGAAAGCGGCCAAACTGCGGCGATATGGAGAGGTTGACCGCCGCTTGCAGGGCGAGCTCGATCCGGGCATCCAGCGACTGATGGAACTGGTGGCATCCCTTGCCAGCTTGGTCCACGAGAGCAATCCGCCGTGATCACGTTCTGCCCAAGCTGTTGGGCCGAACTCGCGGAAATAGCCCTGACCTGCCCCTTTTGTGGGGTAGACCTTGCAGATGTCAGACAGGATTATGGGGACAAGCTGATCGCTGCGCTGCGCCATCCTGAGCCTCTGACCCAACGGCGCGCGGCCTATCTTCTCGGTTTACGGGCTGAATCAAGCGCCGTGCAGCCGCTGATGGAGGTGATGGATGGCGCAGCCGATGTGTATGTGCGCGCTGAGGCAGCTTGTGCCTTGGCCAAGATCGGCGGCGCCATCTCATGGGCTAAGCTGGAGCACACGGCCGCAGATAAGCATGAATCATTCATTGTTCGGCGCGTTGCCGAACAATGGCTGGCAAACCGCCACCTCGACCAAGAAGACGTAAATGCACGACTGTCATGCGACCGAGTATGAGCTACTGGCGGCGTATCAGCTTAGGAGGTGTGCTCAATGCAACCAGATAACCTTCTAGACGAGATCAATGACTCCATCCCCGCCTCTGATTTTGAGGCCGAATACTATCCGGGCGGCATGGTCAAGGCTACTATTACCATCACAGCCGAACTGGCGGAGCGGGTGAGGCGTCTGGCGCAGAGCGCGGGTTGGCCGGAAGCCGATGCCTATGTGGCAACATTGGCCAGCGGCATTGGCGCGTTCGAAGAGGCGCGTGTGCGCGAGCTGCAGGACAATGAGAGTCAGGCGGCCAAAGATGAGATTGATCTGCTGATCAAACAGATCCGCCAGATGGAAGTGGAGTACGCGGTCATGAAGTATCGGACGTGGAACTATTTGCAGGCGTACCAATCGGCTGCGCTCAGTCGCGGCGCATTGGAGAACCGCGCCAGCGGCCTGGAGGGCGTCGTAGCCCGGCTACGCGCGGAAGCCCAGGCGCTGCACGAGGAGATAAGCCGGTTGCGCACAGCCGTGCAAGAAGTCGAGGCGCAAGCGGCCCCGCCCGCCGATCCGCCCGCGCCCGATCAGCTCGCTGACCCTCCAGCTGCGGCAACCGTGTGGCAGCGCATCAGCCGGCGTCGCAAAGAGCGTTGAAAGCCGAGCACAAGGAATTCTACCGCAAAGCCGCACGGCGGTAGCTTGGCGTTTTTGAGTCGAAACAGTTGGTTCCGGTTTGTCCGCGTCAGGGAAGAGTCAACGGCCACACGAGCGGCAGGCCGATGAGCACCATCAGGACAAGCAAGGCAGTCAGCGGCAGGCCGACGCGCAGGTAATCGCGAAACTGGTAGCCGCCCGGCCCCATCACCAGCACGTTGACGGGATGGCCGAGTGGGGTAAGGAACGCCATCGAAGTGCCCAGCGCCACGGCCATGGCCAAGGCTCGCGGATTGAGGCTGGCCTGCTGCGCCGTCTGGATGGCAATGGGCGCGACGATGGTGGCAACGGCGGCCCCATGCATCGTTTGCGTCAGCAGAATGGTCAGCACGAACAGTCCGGCCAGCACGGCCAGCGGGCCTGCGCCGCCGAGGAAGTTGACCAGGCCGTTGGCCAACAGCGCGGCGGCTCCGCTGTTGGTCATCGCCAGCCCCAGCGGCAGCATCCCCGCGACCAGGAACACACTGCGCCACTCTATGGCGCCGTACGCCTGATCCATCGTCAGCACGCGCATCAACACCACCAGCAGCGCGCCGCCCAACATGATCTCGCCGACCAACGCGGTATTGAAGGCTGCGATCACCAGGGTGCCCGCCATAATGATCAGGGCCAGCCACCCCTTGCCGCGCACACCGGTGGACATCTCCTCTTCGCGCCCCCTATCCAAGACAATCAGGTCAGGCTCCGTTTGGAGGAGCGGGAGCTGGGTGCGCCGTCCCTGCAACAGCAGCGCATCTCCGAACTGGAGCGTCAGTTCACTCAACCCCGTGCGAATTGGCCGGCCCGCGCGCCAGATGCCCAGGACGACCATCCCGTACTTCTCGCGAAAGCGCGCGCTGCGCAGCGTTTGGCCGAGCAGCGTTGAACGCGGGGCCAAGATGGCCTCTACCAGCGCCACGGTTGGCGACTCCAGGTCATTCACGCTCCACGCCAGCGTGGGCAGGATCTCCAGGTGAGGCGCTACGTCCCGCGCACGGAACTCTTCCAGCTTTCCTTCCAGCCAGATGACATCGCCGGCCGCCAACACCAGATTGGGCGGCGGAGCGGCCGTCACACGGCCCTGGCGTTCAACCGCGACCAGGTTGACGCCGTACTGCTCGCGCAGGGTGCTGCCCGCCAAGGGCGCGCGGATCAGCGCCGAATCCGCTGGCACGCGCGCCCGAAAGAGGCGCTCGCCCAGGCGGTAGATCTCGACCAGGTTGTCGCGACGCGCGGACAGCATGCGCGCATCCGCGGTCAACGGCCTGTCGGGCAGCATCCGCTGGCCCCACAGCGCCATGTAGAGGACTCCCACGGTCACGAGCGGCACGCCAAGGGGTGCAAAATCCAGCACGCCGAAAGCGCCCAGGTTTTGACTGCGCAGGACGCCGCTGACGACAATGTTGGTGGTGGTGAACAGCGTGGCCATGCCGCCCAGGATCGTAGCAAAGGCCAGCGGCATGAGCAGCCGCGCGGGACTGACGCGCGCCCTTCGGGCAATCCCGGAGACGGCAGGCAGCAGCACGGCTGCGGCCGCAATGTTGTTCATCACCAGCGACAATAGCGCGCCGGCCAGCATCACGATCACCACCAGGCGGCGCTCGCCCGCGCCCGCGAGGCGCAATAGAAGATCACCCACACGCTCGGTGACGCCGGTAAGGCGCAGCGCCTCGGTCAGTATGAAAATGGCGACGATCGTGACCACCGCTGAGCTGCTGAAGCCAGAAAATGTCTCGCGTGGGAGTAGAACGCCGGTCACGCCCAGCGCCACCACCACGAGCAGGGCGATGAGGTCTGCGCGCAATCGTTCGCTCAGCAATAAGCCGATAGCGGTCAGAAGGATGACAAACGTGATGATCAGCGGATTAGCCATGCGACATCTCCAGGAGAATGAATGCCATGCATTGTCGCATCAGGCGCGCGTTTGCGCAAAAGAGACCCGCACCTTGAAGGGAATCATCCTGGGGGATGTTCAGTAGCTCCGAATGTAGCACACATCGGGCCACAAGGAACACAGAGAACACAAAGAAACGACAGATCTGGCGCAGAATTGGCGGGCTGCTTTGCGTTCTTTGGGATCTTCGTGGTCAAAAACTTGGTCATAGTTGGAACTGCTGGTTTTGTTGCGACTACTTGCCGTTCATGGCATAATAGCGCCTTGCCATTCCCCGTCAATCTATTTCCCTACAGGTAAATCATGATGAAACACGCTAAGCTCGCTCACTTTGCCATTCTGCCGGTCTTGTGCGCGGCTCTCTTGCTCACGGGCTGCCGCCCGGCGCCTGTCACGCTCACGGTTTCGGCTGCGGCCGACCTGACGTATGCCTTCCAAGAGATCGCCACGCAATTCGAGGCGGAGACTGGGCACCACGTGGTTTTCAACTTCGGCTCCACCGGCCAGTTGGCGCAGCAGATCGAACAGGGCGCGCCTGTAGATGTCTTTGCGGCCGCCAACGTCAGCTTCGTCGAGGAGTTGGCTCAGCAAGACTTGGTGCTGCCTGGTACAGTGCAGCTCTACGCGCGCGGCCGCATTACCCTCTGGACGCGCGCGGACAGCGCTCTGCAGATCAGCCAGGTGAGCGACCTGGCGCGGCCCGGCGTGAAGCGCATTGCCATCGCCAATCCGGATCATGCCCCCTACGGCATGGCGGCGCGCCAGGCCATGCAGGCAGCCGGCGTTTGGGAGGCCGTGCAGCCCAAGCTGGTGCTGGGCGAGAACGTGCGCCAGACTCTACAATATGCGGAGACGGGGAACGTGGACGTTGCCATTGTCGCGCTCTCCCTCAGCGTGCCCGCGGCCGCGGGGCCGGATGGCCCCGGCCGCTGGACGCTGATCCCTGAAGAACTGCACGCGCCTATAGACCAGGCCCTGGCGGTAATCAAGAGTACAACACACGAAGCTGAGGCGCGCGCCTTCGCGGCATTTGTCAACGGCCCCCAGGGTCGGCCGATCATGCGCAAGTATGGCTTTGTTCTGCCCGGCGAGAATCCTGCCCCATGAACTGGCATCCGCTCTGGCTATCGCTGCAAGTGACGGGCGCGGCTACTGGCCTCATGCTGGTCATTGGGCTGCCGCTGGCGCTGCTCCTGGCGCGACGGCGCTTTCCTGGCGCCACCCTGGTGGAGACGCTGGTCAGCCTGCCGCTTGTACTGCCACCCACGGTTGTCGGTTACTACCTGCTGTTGGCGCTCGGTCGCAACAGCCCCGTGGTTGAGGTGTTCGGCTGGCGTATTCTTTTCACCTGGGGCGCCGCGGCCATCGCCTCGGCGGTCGTTGGCCTGCCGCTGCTCGTGCAATCCGCGCGCGCGGCCATCGCCAACGTGGATCCTGCGTTGGAGAACACTGCGCGCACGCTGGGATCCACGGAAGCCGCGGTGTTGTGGCGCGTGACATTGCCGCTGGCGCGGCGGGGCATCCTGGCGGGGCTGATGCTGGCCGCCGCGCGCGCCCTGGGGGAGTTCGGCGCCACGCTGATGGTGGCGGGTAATATCCCCGGCCGCACGCAGACCCTGCCCCTCGCCATCTACGACGCGGTGCAAAGCCGCAATTATGCCCAAGCCAACTGGATGGTGCTGCTGATGACCGGTCTGGCCTTCTTGAGCCTGTGGGCGGTGCGTCGTTTTGAGCAGCCGCGGCGACCGCATGACGCACGGCCCGCGGCCGCGCCCCGCGACGAGCGAGCCTGATATGACGCAAGCTGCCGTTCCTCACGCGGACGATGCGCCGCGGCTGGTCGCCGACTTCACCCTGCGCCGCCAGGATTTCCATCTTCACGTGGAGTTGGCCATGGGTGCCGAGGTGTTGGTGCTGTTTGGCCCGTCGGGATCGGGCAAAACGACCACGCTGAGCGCGATCGCGGGGCTGCTCGTCCCTGATCGCGGCCGTATCTGTGTTAACGGCGAGCTGCTCTTCGAGCGGGACGGCGGCCGCGGGATCAACGTGCCCGCGCGCAAACGGCAAATCGGCTACGTCTTCCAGCACTACGCGCTCTTTCCTCACCTGACCGCGCTGCAGAACGTGGCGTATCCTTTGGCTGGGCGCGGCGCGCAGGCGGCCGGGTTTTTGGAACGGATGAACCTGGCGCACCTGGCCGACCGTTATCCCCATGAATTGTCTGGCGGGCAGCAGCAGCGGGTGGCCATCGCCCGCGCGCTCGCCGCGGCGCCGCGCGTCCTGCTGCTTGACGAGCCGTTCTCCGCGCTAGACGTGGCCGCGCGGCAGCGTCTGCAGCGAGATCTGCTGGGCTGGCAGCGCGAGCTGGACTTGCCTGTGATCTACGTGACTCATCGGTTGGAGGATGCCTTTGCGATCGGGCAGCGGCTGGCCGTGATGCAGGAAGGCCAACTGGCGCAGGTCGGCCCGATCGAGGATGTCTTTCGCAATCCAGCCAACCTGGAGGTCGCGCAGGTCATGGGTATTCGGAATCTGTTTCAGGCGCGGATCGTGGAAGCGCGACCCGATGGCTTGGCGCTGGACTGGGACGGCCTGCGTCTCACGGCGCCGCCGCAGGCGCTGACGGTTGGCAGCATGGCCGCGGCTTACATCCGGCCGGAGGATGTGAAGATCCTGTATCCGAATCGCCCCTTGCCGGATGCCATGTGGCACAATCAGGCGGCGGGCCGGATCGTGGCGGGCAAGCTGGATCCAGGAGGTTATGTGTTGCACGTGGCGTTGAGCAACCAGCACGTCATCGAGGTGCGTCACGGCGCCTACACCTATCTGCCTTTGGGCCTGCAGGTGGGGGATGAGGTGCTGCTCTCGCTGCGCCGCGAGGCGCTCGTGGTGATCAGCCGGTAGACGGCAACGATTGCGAAGTCCTCTACCAGGATCAATCTACCACGGAATACACAGACGACACAGAATGCAATCCTTTATCTTCCCTTCCGTGTATTCCGTCTGTTCCGTGGTTTATGGAAGCGGCGTCCTGTGATCCATTTGGATCAAGCGCCGGGCCCGGCGACCGACTCCAGGTAGAACATCTCGTCGCTGTCGTCGTAGGTCAGGACCTCTGCGTAGCGCCCCCACTGGGTGGCGGTCTCTAACTGGCGTTCAGCCTCGTCCCGAGGAAATTCGAGCTCCAGCGCCATCTGCACCACGCCGTAGTCGAGCTGCTGCTGATGCGCGGCCTTGAGCAGCGATAACAGCCACTTAAACAGCGGCACGCGACGCAGCCGCGCGGCGAAAATGGCCTTGCGACCCAAAATGCTGGCCTCAGCAAAGGTCTCGCCCAGTGAGGTCAAGCTGATATCGCCTTGCGCAACGGTGGCAAAACCGAGCATCTCCGCGGCCTCGATCAACGAGAGCAGGTGACTGGAGTCTACCTGCAGATCTTGAGTCAGCCGGTAGATGTCCGCGCGGTCGTTGGGCAGTTCGTCCAGTCGTTCCAACAAGCCGGCCAGGTGGTTGATGTCAACGGGTGGGAGCGCGCGCGTGCGACCCGGCTCACCGGGCGCGGTGCCCAGTTCGACGCTTTCGGCCTCGGTCTGGCCGGCCAGCGTCGCGTAGACCCGATCAATGGTGGCAAGGAAGGCCGCGCTCTTGCGGTTGCGCGGGTGTGGAATCTCCACCTTGACCTGGGAGACCACGCGGCCCGGCCCCTTGTCCATCACCACGATACGGTCCGCCATGAAGACGGCCTCCTCGATGTTGTGGGTGACCATCAGGATGGCCTGGGTGGGGATGCTGCCGCTCGTCCACAATTCGAGCAGCTCGCCGCGCAGGGCTTCGGCGCTCAGCACATCGAGCGCGGAGAAAGGCTCGTCCAGGCAGAGCAGCTCTGGTTCGACGGCCATGGCGCGGGCGAAGCCCACCTTTTGCCGCATGCCGCCGGACAGTTCGCGCGGATAGGCTGACTCGAAACCGTCGAGACCCACGCGGTCCAGTAAATCCACGGCGCGCGGGCCGCGCAAGGCGGCCGGAATGCCGCGCGCCTTCAGCGCCACCTCTACGTTTTCGAGCACCGTGAGCCACGGGAAAAGGGCAAAGGTCTGGAAGACGATTGCGGCGTGCGGATTGACCCCGTGCAGCGGCTGGCCGCGATACAGCACCTGGCCCTCGGTAGGAAGTTGCAGACCGGCAATGATGCGCAGAAGGGTGCTCTTGCCGCACCCTGATGGACCAAGCAGGGCGACGAACTCGCCCGCGGCCAGCGCCAGGTTGACCTTCTCCACCGCGGTGAAACGTCGGTCTCCCTGACCATAAATCTGGCTGACTTGCTGCACATCGAGCAGTTTCTCATTTTCAGGACTCATGGCTTACTCCATGCGGAAGCGGTCTTCGGCGAGGCGATAGAGCCGGCGCCAGAACACACGATTGATCACGACTACGGTCAGCACCATGCTCAGGGTGGCAGCCAGCAGCAGCGGATAGTTGCCGTCGGCCGTCGCATGCGCAATCAGCGCGCCGACGCCCGTGGTGTAGTAGCTTTGGCCGGCAAATTGGATGTGTTCGGCCACGATGCTGGCGTTCCAGGCGCCGCCGCTGGCCGTGATCGCGCCGGTGACGATGAAGGGGAAGATCGCCGGCAAGATCAGCGTGCGCCAGCGCTCCCAACGGCTCAAGCGCAGCAGGGCCGAGGTGTACTTCAAGTCCTGCGGAATCGCGGTCGCACCAGCGATCACGTTGAACAGGAGGTACCATTGCGTGCCGAGCAGCATCAACAGGATGGCTGCGATCCCCAACCCTCCTCCCGCAGCGCCGAGCAGGGCCAGCAGGACGACGGGGAAGAGCGCCGTCGCGGGCACTGAAGCGGTGACCTGAACCACCGGCTGCAGCCAGCGCGCCAGCCGCTCGTTGGTGCCGATCGCCACGCCGACAGGGATAGTCCAGGCCAGGGCGATGACCAGGGATGCGATGACGCGCAGCAGCGTCGCCAGCACACCGACGCCAACCTGCGCCCATTCGGCCAGCGGCACCTGCAGCAGCATGCCGCCTGCGCGCGCAGCCCCGTAGACCAGTCCGATGGCGATGAGGCTCAGCAGCGCATACGAAAGATAGGGCCGGCCGCCTGCGCCAGGCGTGTCGGCGCGTGACGACGGAAAGCGCCCAATCAGCCAATTGTCCAGTCGTTCAGAGAGCGGTTGCCATACCTTCTCACTCAACCCTTGCGCCAGCCACGATCTGTGCAAGAAATCGTAGAACCAGGCGGTCGGCGGGTTGGCGCTCTCGACCATCTCGAGTTTGAAACGTTCGGACCAGGCGATGAGCGGCCGCCAGACCAACTGATCGAGCGCCACGATGACCAGGATCAACGTCCCCAGGCCCATCAGGATGGCCTGCATGTCGCCGTGACGGGCGGCCTCGCTGAGATACGCGCCCAACCCCGGTAGACGAAAGTCGCGCTGGCCCACGGTGAAGATCTCTGCTGCCATCAAGAAGAACCAGCCGCCGGCCCAGCTCATCATGGTGTTCCAGATCAGGCTGTTGGCGCCGAAGGGCAGTTCCAGGGTTTTCAGGCGCAGCCAGCGGTTGAAGCGGAAGATGCCGCTGGCTTCACGCAGCGCGACTGGAATGGTGGTGAGGGATTGATACCAGGCGAAGGTCATGTTCCACGCCTGACTGGTGAAGATCAGGACAATGGAGGCCAGCTCAGCCGCGGTTCCCAGGGGCAGCACCGCGCTCAGACTCAGGAGCACAACGGGCAAGAAGGAGAGGATCGGCACACTCTGCAGCACGTCCAGCAGCGGCATAAGCACCGCCTCGGCGCGGCGATTGTAGGCTGCCGCGTAGCCGTAGACCAGCGTGAACAGGAAGCTGAGGACGTAGGCCGCCAGCATCCGCCCGATGGAAAACAGGGCGTAGGTGGGCAGCGCGCCCGGCGCCAGCGAGATATCCGGCCCCTTGATGACCGCGGGCGCACGAATAGCCAGCCGCGCGCCCAGGTAAATGAGCACGGCGACGCCAAGGAGCACCAGCACATCGGCGCGCGTGAACCGGCGCTGCGTGAACTGCTCGCTGCGGAAGAGATGATCTGAACGCGCCATGGGTTTCCGTTCTGGGTTGAGAATCACGTCCTCGGCCGCGCAAGAGGATCAGACGCAGGGCGGTGAACAGCTCGCTTCTGATTTGCTCCTGATTCTCACGGCCGCCACGGTATGTTATGCACGCGTCAGGAATTGTCAAGACTGGCAGACTCAAAACAGAAAAGGCGCCCGCCGCTTTAGTGCTATACGGAGATTACCTTCTCAGCCATGCGCATGGCCTCGATGATGTCGGGCATTCCGCCGACGACGCCGACGGCCACCTGGTCCTGCAAGCCGTAGGCGTCCAAGCAGGTCTGGCACAGGATTAGCTCAACACCCTGCGCAGCCAGCGTACCTAATAATTCAAGTAAGGGCGACCCGCTGCAAGCCAGCTTGACGCCCTCGATATAGAACAGGATCTTGGCCGGCGGAGCGCCCGAAGCGGCCAGCAGGCTCAGGAATTTGACCGTTAGGCGCTGTTGCAGCTCAGCTGGCGCATCGCCCATGCCGTTGCGCGTGAATAGCAGTACGGTGTTATGCATGGCTTATCTCTTTATGATTTTGGGTCGGCGTTGGCGTATGTACGCCGTTACCGCAGATCTGGTCGCCCAGGCTGGCCAGGGTATGCAGGCCCTTGATCTCAGCGGAGAGCAGCGGAATCTGCAGCAGGGGAACCGGGAAGCGTCGGGCGATCTCGCCTATATACTTGCTCTGCATCGCGCGGCGAGCAGTTACAAACGGTGTGGTAGCCACCTCTGCTGGGATGATGAAATTGGCCACGACCCGCCCCGGCTCGATGCCCTGGGCAGCTCTAGCAAGCGCAGGGTGTGGCCGGTGGGCGCGGTGTCGAAGACGATGGAGTCCCACTGCGCCTGCGAGGCGAAGTCAATGAAGAGATCGAAAGCGGCCATTTCCTCGGTGCAGGGCGAGTCCAACTCCTCTTCCATGGTCTGGATAGCGTGCTCTGACCGGCCGCGGCGGCGGGCGTCGTCCAGGATGCGGGTTTTATAGGCTGCGGCCTTGTGGTCAATCTCGGCCGCCCACAGGTTGGGCACGCCCGCGATGGGCGTCATCTGATGGCCGATAGGCTGCTCAAAGACGTCGGCCAGGTTGGAGGCCGGGTCGGTGGTAACGATCAGCGTGCGCTGGCCTTCGTCCGCGTAACGCACGGCGTGCGTGCAGGCCATGCTCGTTTTGCCTACGCCGCCCTTGCCAGAGAAAAAGAGGAATTGGGTGCTCACGCCGTTCCTCCATTCAACGCGGCTTTGACTTCAGTCAGGGTTGGGTAACTTCCAACCTTGACGACCTGGCCGCGCACGATGGTGATGGGCAGCGCGGCCATCTGCTGCTCGCGCACCTGCCGAATCACGTCGGTGTTGTTGAGAAAGACATGGGGGTGGCTGGTCATCTGGTAACGCGTCACGCCCATCCCTTCGACCTGCAAGGCGACGATCATCTCGCTCACGTCGAGCAGGGT
>CAZEPA010000091.1:0-10884 GCA_964513955.1 uncultured Anaerolineae bacterium
GCTGCTCGGGTTCCAGAAGCCAAAGTCAATCGTTGGGTTACTGGCGCCGGCGGCCAGGCTAATCGCTGGCGAGCGGTGCGTCACCGGGTTGCCATCCGAGTCGCGCGTGTCATCGCCGCCTTGATCTTGGGGGCTGCTGGCCCAGGAGACCAGCACGCCAGCGCCGCTGAAATTGCCGGCGGCCATTTCAACGCAGTACGTGCCAGGCACCAGGTTGCCAAAGTTGTAGACGCCGCTCGCATTGGTTGACGTGGTGCTTTGGGGTGAGCCTGTGCACGTCCCATTGGCGTACAGGTTGACAGTGACGCTGGGGATGCCCACTTCGCTTGCGTCCTGAATGCCGTTTGCGTTGAGATCGTTCCACACGTAGTCGCCCAAGCTGGACGGGTTCCAGAAGCCGTAGTCAACCGTGTTGTTCACGACGCCAGCCGTCACAGTGGTGGGCGGAGAATGGTGAGTCGCATCGCCATCCGAGTCCTTGGTGTCGTCGCCGCCCTGGTCCTTGGGGCTGTTGTTCCAGCCAACCAATGGCCCGGCGCCGGAGAAGTTGATGCTGGCAATCTCGATACAGTAGGTGCCAGGGGTCAGGTTGCCGAAGCTGTAGGCGCCGCTGCCGTTCGTTGTGGTCGAACTGACCGGCGTACCCGTACAGGAGCCATTGTTGTAGAGATAGACCGTCACATTGCTGACGCCAGGTTCGCCGGCATCCTGGATACCATTGCCATTGATGTCATTCCACACGAAGTCGCCCAGGGTAGCCGGGTTCCAGAAACCAAAGTCAATGGTGGTGTTGTTCGTCCCCGCAGCCAGGCTGGTGGCCGGGCTGTTGTGCGTCACAGGATCGCCGTCCGAGTCCTTGGTGTCGTCGCCGCCTTGATCTTTGGGGCTGCTGTTCCAACCCAACAAAACGCCCGCGCCGCTGAAGTTGGTGCTGTCTACCTGCACGCAGTAGGTGCCAGGGATCAGGTTGCCAAAGGTGTAGAGACCGTTGATATTGGTGTTGGTGGTTGCCTGGGCAGTGCCGGTGCAGGCGCCGTTATTGAAAAGGTTCACCTTCACATTGCTGATGCCCAACTCGCCGGCATCCTGTACACCGTTGGCATTGACATCGTTCCAGACGAAGTCGCCCAGGCTGCTGGGATTCCAGAAGCCGAAGTCAACCGTACTATCAGTGACGCCCGAAGCCAATGTCACAGGGGCATTGTGCGTCACCGGGTCGCCGTCTGAGTCCTTGGTATCATCGCCGCCTTGATCCTTGGGGCTGGTATTCCAACCCGTCAAGACGCCGGTGAAGTTGCTGGGGGCAATCTGGATACAGTAGTTGCCTGGCAGTAGATCGGTGAACTGGTAAAAGCCGCTCGCATTGGTAGTTTGCGTTGCTGAAGGGGTCCCCGTGCAGGTGCTGTTGGGGAATAGATTCACTAGCACATTCTGCAGACCAGGCTCGCCTGCATCCTGAATACCGTTCCCATTGAGATCATTCCACACAAAGTCGCCAATGCGGCCAGTCACGCGGACGTTGGCTGGATCATTGCCAGTGACATTGGGGATGTTGGGCAGCGGCGTGCCGGTTGACGTGCTGGGCGTGCCGGTGGCCGTACCGGTGTTCAACGTATTTGCATTGATTACCGCTAGAGCCGTGACAAAGGTGGAAGTGGCGCCCGGCGCCAACGGGCCAGGAATCGTGCCAATGATGCCCGGAATCTTGTCGTCCGTGATGACGATATTGACCAGGTACGTGTCGCCGGTATTGGTCACCCGATAACAATACTTGACTGTTGAACCTGTCGGTACGTCCAGGTTTTCAACGCCGGGGCAGGTTCCCGCTTGGGTGGTCACCGTCTTCTCCAAGACGACCGAAGGCTTGACGATCGTCACCTGGGTGGTGCTGGTGCTAGGCGGCGGGTTGCGGTCGTTCTCGTCCTTGGTATCGGCCGTAACGATAGAGGCATTATTAAGAACCGGGATCAAGCCGTTGGTCAGTGCTGCATTGAAGGTAACAGTCACAGTGAACTGTTGACCTGGCAGCAGGTCTTGATTGAAGCCATTCGGCGCGGCCGCGGTCAGGTCATTCCAATCAATGGTGCCGAGCGGTTCGCTAAACGAATTAGGGGTAGGCGCCGCCGTGTTGTAATCGAGGTGCACGGTGTCGAACGAGTCGCGCAGGTGCACGACCATCAACTTGGTGTTGCCTGTGTTGGCTACGTTGATGCGGAACGTGGCTTGGCCGCCTTCCAGCACATAATTGTTGCTCGTGAGCGTCTTGGTCACCTGGACCGTGGGGCAAGCCAGCGGCACTTCAACCGCCTGCGCGATCCATTCGAGGGCGGCGCCGTTGGTATCCTTCGATTCAACCTGCACCGCGAGGTACTTGTGGCCAATGGGAAGGCTGGCGGTGGACGAATAGCTGTCCCAGTAATTGCCCTGTGCGCCGATAAAGGGGTTATTGGCCACAAGGGTCGCGCCATAGATGTTGCCCGCAGGCGCCACAAGGCCGGAGGTGTACCACAACGCTGATTCGTTGCTGGCGGGGATCAGGTTGCCGCCGCCGACGACCGTCTTGAGCTTCACGGTGCGTGCCACAGACGCTGTATCGAATGGCCCCACCACAACGGGAATGCTGCCGATGCCGGCCGGCGGTCCACTGCGCGTCTGCACCATGTCCATACCCGCGTACAGGTAGACGGCCTGGCTGCCCGCGCTGACATCCCGGTAGACCACCACGAGCTGCGCGCCCTCTGTCTTCAGGACAGGTGATGTAAACGCGTTCAAGCCTGCCACTGTGTACGTGTGACTACCTGCCGCGATGAAACTGGTTACATCGGCGCGGAAAGCCCATGCCCACTTGGCGGTCTGCCAAAAAGCCGGGCCGCCCATGTCAATGGCGACGACTGAATTGATCGCCAGCGCGTCACGCTGGAATGTGATATTGGGGTCGCCGCCCGTTGTGTCGGTGGAGTCATAGCCAACGTAGAAAAGATAGGCCTGCACCACGGTGGCCGTTGCAGGAATGGCCAATGACATGGCGCCTGACGTGGCGCCATTGAGGCCAACGCCCGTCGCAGCCACGGCGTAGTTCGGGTCTTGACAGGTGCCGACCTGATACAAGAGATCGAGGGGGGTGTCTGGGTTCCCAGCCAGGGCAATGGGCGCCTTAGGCAGCAAGAAAAGTGTCCCAACGAACACGAGCACGAACAGTGCTCGTACCAACGATTTTGCCGGGCTATCTGGCGCCCGGCGACTGGCCAAAGCCATCACGAGATGCATCATCATTCCTCCTGTTACAACTGTGTCTGCGCGCGGGCCACAAACTGTTCTTTCCTTAACTATGAACTATGTCGCTCTTGATCGGAAACAGCGGGGGGCAAACTACCCTATCCTTTCTTAATGGCTGCATAACCTCCCCTGAGAACGGCGCAGAAGAGCCTCAGTCCGCGCGATGACCACACGCATACTCCACGGATACGGATGAAGGCCATCCGCGCCCATCTGGTATATACGGACCACATCAGCGCTGGCAAGAGCAGACGTCAAAATGAGTAACGGTCCCCACCAACGCTGGCGCAGCCATTCACACAACGCAAACATCTGTACATCATCACGGCGCAGTTCAACCACTGTGATCTCGCTCTGAGTAGCCGCCTGCAAAATGCGCTCGCGTGAATAACTCGCAGTCGCGACCTCCACGTGATACCCGTGCTCGCGATACGCTTGAGAGAGCAAATCAGACGATAGTGCTGGCTCAGTTTGAATGATTAGAACGCGGTTGTTCACATCATTACTCCCTCTCCATAAACCGTGTGATGCAACATCTGTCCAAGCATAAGCCGGGCCGATGATTGAGAGGGACTGCGGGGTTGTGCGTAATATGTGATGTGCCATGATCAACCTATACTGCAAGCGGGAATGGATTTCACTTTTCCACCGAGAGGAAAAAGGCGCCATGCGCGGCCGCTTGCGCACGTCGGGTGAATGAGCGCCTGGCGTTCCAGACGAACGAGCGCAGCAAAGGCTGATGTCATAGATACCAACTGTACGCATGATCGCACCATTCATGCATGAGAAAGTATAACTTGTCAATATGTCTCGTCAAGCGCATTGACCTTACTGTTGGCTTACAGGTGCCATTCCGGGCGTCAAATGGCCCATGGAGGGCAAAAAGGTGACAAGCGACGTGGTCACCCGAACGTCGTAGCGAAAGCCGCACCAGGGCTCTCCTCGCCCTGTGATTCGAATAAAGTATTTCCCTGTGGTTATCGCCGTCCAATCAATGCCAGACCAACGGCTTTCTGGCAAGAAGTCATCATTCTTCGCGAGCTCGTTCCCCAGGCTGTCATACAAACCCATGATGGTATCTCCATTTTCGGAGAGATGATAGGTTCGCAAATAATAGGTGACGCCAGAGGTGGCGTTGAACCGAATCCAATCGGTATCCCCGGCGCGGTGACAGGTGTGGTTCAACTGCACACCTGGCGCTAACAGCACGCTGGCCTGCTGCATGGTTCCATCCGGCTCATACGCATCTATGACGTTCACCAGCAGCGCGGCGCTGGCGCTGTTGTTGGCAGGGTTGCTGTCCAACCAGGAGGTGCTCAAGCTGGCCGCGCTCTCAAGAAGGCTCTGGCTCACCGTCAAATTCGGGTCTACCACAGCGCTGATGATGACCTGCCCGCCGCTGTTCATAGGCAAAACTGGCAAGCGCCAGGCGAATGTCGAACCTGGCACCGGTGTCAGCGTCAGGCCCGCAAAGGTCACCGTTGGTGCTAATAAGCCGCTCGGCAACGGGAAAGTAAGCAATCCCTGAACCGCCAGCCCGGCGCCCTGATTGGCGTAGCTGATCGTAAATGTCACGCGATCGCCTGGTACGATCAATCCTGTTGGCACGGCCGCCACGCTGACGGCCAGATCCGCTGGCGCCACGGGGAGGATGTAGGATTGGCCGTTATTGGTCTGTGAACGCTCGCGCCAACTGGTTTGCAGACGGCCTCCGAAGATCAGGGGTAGATCGGTTGGCGCGACTGCCAGGCTGAGCCGTGCGCTGACCTGGATCGAGCCGGCCGCGCCAGGGGCCAGCGCGCCGAGCTGCCACCGATTGGGCGTGTTGGGGTCCGGGGTGATGGGAACCGACGCTTGAATCGCCACATTTTCCAGGCGACTCGGCAAATCGAGATGCAAATACGTGTTGGGAGCTGCGGCTGGCCCTGTGTTGGTGAACTGCATGGTGTAAGTCACCATGCTGCCTTGCACTAGCGGGGCGGCAGGCACCACCCGATCACTGACCTGCAAATCGGTGTCAATCAAAGCCACATTCATCGCCGGATCGCCAAACAGGAGGAACGTATCAAGCAAATCCAAAAAACGCGGGTCGCCCCCATAAAGGTTTACCTTCCCAGCCGTGGTGGCGTCGCCCAGGTTTGGGTTGCCGTTGACGAACACCGATGTGTAGAAACCGCGTTCGAGGTAATCATGTCCGTGCGCCACACCGAGGCCGGTGGGTGACCAACTCGCCACCGCGCCGCGTCCGTTGACGCGCACCACGGTCTCGCCCAGTGAAGGGAAGCGGGGATCGTGATAATAGCCATCATAGCAGGTCATGGGCAGCATAATCGGTGTGCGTTCGGCGTTGTTCAGCAAAGGCACCTGGGTCGTGCTGAACAGGATTTCAGCCGCCCACCACGGAATGGATGAATGCCCCACGTAGCTGATGATCAGAGCGCCTTGGTTATAGGCATTGACGATGGCCTGCCGCGTCGGCAATGGCGAGGTGTAGGGCGGCTGGCCATAATAGATCTTGTTCACCACGTAGGGCGGGCGCACCAGCACATCGGCGACCGCGTTGGACAGATCCCAGAAATTGCCTGCACTATCAGGATTGTCGGAGATAAAAAGATGGCGCAGAGTCCAATCACCGTTGATCGGCGTCGTTTCATAAGCCACGATCTTGTTCACCATGGCATTGATCTCGTCATAGGTATTCACGGGCAGGCGTCCGATCGCCATGTCCGGCAAGGGGTCATTGCCGACAACCGTGACCAGACGGTTGTCTGTGGCGGTTTCACCCACGTAGGGATCAACCATTTTCAGATAGGGCGGTATGAAGTTTGGCACATTGCCGCCATGGAAATTCTTGAAATCGTAATGACCATCCCCCACGAGCAGAACGAACCGCGGCGCAGGCGATTGCCAATGGTAGAAAGCGTAAGCAAGGAAGTCGTGGAGAGCCTCGGCATCGAACACGCCCCCGCTGAACTCGTCATAGACATCCTGCACATTGACGAGCGCGACCCGCAAACCCTGACTCTGGCGTAAGCTGACCAGGGGCGCCAGCGCGTCCAAGAAGTTGGCGTGGCTGATCACAATCAGGTCTGCCTGGTTGCTCGCGGACGCGAGACTGGAAGGCGCGTCCGCGCTGACCAAGCGCGGGGCCGCGGCCAATAGGCGGTTGATCGCGAGATAGCGCGCCGACCGTCCGCCGTCGCTGAAGCGCAAATCTACGGTGTTGCCCATCGGATCCAGCGCGTAATCTGTCAAGCGCACCGGCGCCAGCGGGTTGCTCACATCGAGCAGGATCAGGTCACTGCTGCTAAAGCCCCGCACCTGGTAGAGCGGCTGTGCATCTGAAAACATGAATTGATCATCGAGGGCATTGCCAGCCTGCCAGTAGCTGACCTCGTACCATTGGACATAGCCCGACTCCTGCGCCAGGCCAGTATCGGTGACGGAGTTCAGTTGAAACACGTTGTTGCCTGCCTGCAGCAGGCTTTGATTGAAGACATAGGTTTGGTCGAAGGGACTCATGCCATCAAAATAGGCATGTCCAATGACCACGCCGTTGACCAAGAAGCGCAGGTGATGATCGGGGTTGATAAAATAATCGCTGCTTTGACCGTACAACACCGGGCGTAGGGTAGCGGTGAGCACGCTGCCGACATCAGGGAGCAATCCAGGCAGCGTGACCGTGATGGTGTGCGTGGGCACTTCGCCGCGTCGTCCGGTTGACCAGCTTGTCCAGTACCAATGATCCGCGCCTTCTTCACGCGGAAGATCGCTCAAGTAAAAATGCGATTCGCGAAAGCGCAGCGTTTGCCTAAACGAAGAGGTCGGCGCGCCGGCCTGCGGTGCAGCCACGCGCGTCGTCATGCGCAAGCCTGGCGCAGTCCCACGTGTCAGCCAATACACATTGACATCGGTGTAGCGCGACCGCATCCGTTCGCCGTAGAAAAGGATGCGATCAGTCGCGTCGAAGCGGCCGTCGCTCTCGCCTTCGACCAGGATTGCCACTTCCTGCTGATCGCGCCACAAACGAAAACCCCGCGGATCGGCGACGTCAACGGGCACGCCCGCATCGCTCAATGTCTGATAATCGAGCGCCACCAGGCCGTCATGATCCACTTCGATACGCCAGCGTTCGCCTGTGTCCGCGGGTCGGCTGATAGCGGCCGCCGCGGGCCGGGCATCGAGCGGAATCTGAGCCGGCGTCACGCGCCAGGCCTTGCCCTGTTCATAGTTCAACACCTGGCTGCGCAAGATAGACTCGTAGGGCGATACCGAAGGAGCGTCGGACGCCATGATCGGTTGCCCCACGAAGTCTACCCTGACTTGTAGACGGCGCACGATGCGCAGTGTGCGCTGCGCCAGATTGACCTGGAATGGATGCAGCGACAGGCTGACAACGCGTTGGTCACGCAGGTAACCATCGCTGTCCACGCTGACGAGACCATCAGGCAGCCAGGCATCGCGCGGCGCAACTCCATCATCCAGCGCGTAAGAATCATCGAGGCCGCTTGGCCGGCCCGTGAAACCCTCGTCGGACAGCGGCGGCGCCGGGCGCACCGACGTGTGAGGAACCGGCGCCAGTACGCCATTCAGCCCGACAGTCTCGCTATCTGAACGCAAGACGGTGACCTGGATGGTCGCGCCCGCCGGCGCAGCCAGCAGCACGCGGCGCACTGGAATCTCCGGCGCGCCCGGATTGCCCATCGGCGTGGTGTCCGGGGCTGTGAGGCGCAAAAAGTCAATGCCATCAAGCGTCACCGGCGTCATTTGGTAACCGTTCGTGCTGAGATCGAGAATCAGCCCCATGGCATCGGTCGTCATCTGCAAAGCATTGGCGCCATCGCCGGCTGCCGGCGAGACGGTTGCCGGCGCATTGGCGGAGGGCAAGGCAGCCGCAGTGGGGCGAAAAAGAAACACAAGGAGTAAGCTGGCCGCTAAGATGCCTGCGACGCCCAAGCTAGAAGCGAACCTGGCGGAGATCATTCCGACCTGCTGGCCGCGCCTAATCGGTAGTCGGCGCATGGGCAATCCAAATTGCGTGCGCATGATCTAACCTTTCTGGATGGCGCCAGGGTGAGAGGCCATCCTGCAATCCATTGAGCTGTGACATGGGCGCGTTCGTCAACCACCTAATCCTGTACGGCAAGACGTTCATTCTCGATGAAGGAGACGACGCGCTGGCTAAAAAATCGTGTTTGCGCCAAGGCCAATTTGGCGGGGCATTTGTCAAAGGGTTGAGCTTCGTGTATAATGACGCCCGTTTGTGGCCTATGGGTACATGTTGATAGCCAAACATGAATACTGGAATGAAGATGCGGAGTAGTCTATGCCACTGTATGAGTACGAATGTCGCAACTGCGGAATTCGCTTCGAGCGTCAGCAGCGCATGGTGGATGCTGCGCTAACGCTGTGCCCCGAATGTGGCGAAGATGCGCTGTTTCGGGTCATTCAACCGGTTGGCATTATCTTCAAAGGCTCAGGCTTTTATGTCACAGATAATCGGGGAAAGAGCAGCACAGGCCCGTCAACAGCAAAAAACGAAACCGCCAAAGAGGCTGGTAAAGAAGCCGCCGCTGACGCCAAGAGCGACGCAAACCAGGCTAATCATCCAAAGCCGGAAAGCGGCCCCACGCCCTCAACCTCCGCGCCGCAGCCGGCTCCTGGTTGAGTGGTTATCCCGCATCGGCGTGCGGTTTCCAGTAGAACTTGCACTCAACTACAAGCCCCATGGCCGATGCCATGGGGCTTGTAGTACCTATTCAGGGCGACGACAACCGCTTTACAGTTGAAAGCGCCCGCTAGCTTCCACGACCTTCTGCTGATAGTTGGTCACGTAGACGAGCAATTTGCTGTGCAGACGCTGCCAATCCTGGCTGTTCAGAATATGCTGCATCGTATCCAGGTCGTCGGTGACGCCGCCGGTCAGGATTTGCGGCCCTTTGCCATAGATGGTGTACCAGGCCTCCGTCGGTTGAATGCCGAGGCGCATCAACCCAGGGGCAAACTCCCGCACGATGAACTCAAAGTACGGCTGCTCGCGCCCCATCTTGATATCCCAACTCATTAGCAGCTTAATCATAATTGCTCACCCATCTCTCACGTTGGTCCGGCGGCCGCGGCAATCCAGGAACCATGCCGACTGCTCAACGTTTACCTGAATGTACATCAAGTGTCTACCTACAGCAGATTCTCATCCAGCCATCGGTGCGGGGGCGAAAGCGCACAATGATAAACGATAGCATACCAGATTCCAGGGCTTTAGGCAAGTTCCCTTTTTTACACCGGTTGACCACGTCTGCCGCCGCGCAGCGCGTACGGCTTGCCGTGGGCAGTCTGCTGAGCGTTGCCCTCCTCATCGTCTTACTGTGGCCGGCCCCCGCCGCGGCCGCGCATAGATCGCAAGCAGGCGCGCCTGCGGACACGCTCTCTGCCAATGCCACGGTGACGATAGGCCCGCGCACGAGCACCCGCATCCGTCTCGATGCCATGCGCGTGGATGTGGCGCTTGCGCAGAATAACGAAGGCGCGTGGGCTGACGTGACCACGTGGCTGCGCTTTCAGAACCCCCTCACGCGCACGCTCAACCTGGACGTGGTGGTGCAGCGCGCCGAGGGTACGCCGCCGCCCACATCCCTGCGGCTGACAGTGGCCGATGTGAATCAGCCGCTGACCGCGGACGGGGACCAGCGCTGGCGCTGGGCGACTCCGCTTGCCGGGCAAACACGGCTGGAGGCCGTACTGACCTACCGGGTGGCCCTGGGCCAGGGCGCCGCTGGCCGCCTGCGCTACGAAACCGTGCGCGCCTGGGGCAGCATCGGGAGCGCACGCATCACCGTACGCTTCCCGGAAAAGCCAGATCCTGATCAACTGTTGTTTGTACAGCCAGATGGTTATGTCAATTCTGGCACGGTCTTTACCTGGAGTTATGACAACGTTCCAGAGATCGCGCCGCTTGACTTGGCCTTTCTAACCACGCCCATCTGGCGCGAACTGCGGCAAACGCAGCAGGACGCGGCCGCGCCGGGGGCGACAGATGCCGCGCTAACGCTTGGCCGTTGGTATGCCCGGCTCGCACGCATTGAATCACCGCAGCAGGCCTTCTTCGTGCACTTCTACCCCCAAGCTGTTGCGGCGCTGGATCGCGCGTGGCGGGAGGCGCCTGAACGCGGCGAAACCGCGCTGCTCCTGGCCGACCTCTACCAACAACAGGCTGACCGGGCAGCGACCGAGGACGAACAGGCCGCGTATCGGGCGCTGGCGGCCGAGTTTTTGGCCGCAGCGCGACTCAAAGGGCCTCCCAATGCCGACCGCGACGTAGAATTGGCTGCGCTCTACTTTCAGATGGCCGAGCGCGCGCAGCGCGGCAACGCCTGGACGTTGTGCGCTCAGTTTTTGGACGCGCTCGATCAACTGCCTGCGCCTGCGCGGGACAGACTTCCAGGCGAGCGTTTGCTTGCCCTGCGCCAGTTTGTAGCTCTTGAACAAGCCATGCAAAAGGTGAATGACGGCGACCTGGCAGCGGCGCGCGCGATCGTGGAGCAGATTTGGGGCGTCGCGGCGCTGACCGCGCCAGGCGGCGAACAGCGCGGCGACGCCAGTGATTCCGGC
>CAZEPA010000092.1:0-10862 GCA_964513955.1 uncultured Anaerolineae bacterium
ATCTATGCGGCTCAAGATCAGACTGTGCAAACTGGACGGTAGATCCAGCTGCGTGAGGGACTGAGCGTCGTCCAGCGCAATCCCCTGCGCTTCGATGTAGTTCAGCAGCTCCTCGATGTAAAAAGGATTGCCGTCGGCTCGCTCCAGGATCAACTCAAGCAAAGCGGCTGGCGGCTCGTCCATGTGAGCAGATGCTGCGGCCTCCCCGCGTTTGCGGTAGCCGATGCGCAGTGCCATGAACTGAGCCGCCTCCGCGCGTGAAAATTCATCCAGAGTAATCTGCGTGACCACGGGCAAGCGACTGAGCCGCGGGGTCTGTTCCTGCGCAACGCTGGGCGGGCGGAAGGTCAGCATCAAGAACACCGGCAAGTCAATCAATGCCTGCCCCAACGCATCCAGCAAATCTTGCGAAAGCGTATCTATCCAATGGGTATTTTCCAGGATGATCAACAAGGGCGCGCCCGTGGCCAGCCCGCGCAAGCAGTCCACCAACAAGGCTTCGAGCGAGGTCTTGCGCAATTTGGCGTCAAACGTGCGCGTGAGGTCATTGTCGGGAATGGGTAGATTGAGCAGCAACCCGAGCAGGGGCAAGCGAGGGACTAGGTTTGGATCAATCTGGCGCAACGTGGTTTCGAGTTGTTCAATCTGGCGTAGAGTTGCGTTGGTCACCACCTCTGGGGCGTCGTTGCCATCCTCGCCTGGCGTTTCCTCCGTTGCGTTGACGTCCACGCCCAGAAGGCCGCGCCAGATGGCCTGCCACACAAGGTAGCTGCTGTGCGTGCCGTAGGATTCACACTCGCCCATGAAACTGGTAAAGCCAAGCGCGCTTGCGCGGCGAACAACCTCGGCGGCCAGGCGCGATTTGCCCATGCCGGCTTCACCCACCACGCTGACGATCTGACCGTGGCCGCCGCTGGCGCTTGCCAACCGATCTTCGATCAGAGCCATCTCGGCCACACGTCCAACCATCGGCAGGACGTAGCCTGACCCTTGCGCGCCCACGGCCGACTTGCGCCGCCGGCCAATCAGGCTGGCAATGGGGATGGGCAACGACTTGCCCTTGACCCGAATGGCCGGCAGGTCTTCCCAGGCAAAACCGGCCCCGGCCGCAGCCTGCACCGCATCAGTGACCAGGATTTGGCCCGACTTGGCTGCCTGCATCAGGCGCGCCGCCACATTCGCCGAATCGCCCATCACGCCGTAGGTACGCCGCGTCACCCCGCCGTAGGCGCCGGTGCGCATACGCCCCAGGGCAATGCCAATCTGGATGGGCGTGAGATAATCCAGCGAGGCCGCGAGCGCGCGCAAGTCCAGCGCCGCCGATAAGGCGCGTGCCGCGTCATCTTCATGCGCATGCGGCGCACCAAACGCAATGTACAGGTAGCTCCCTTTATCGCCGACGACGATTTGCAGAAGCGTGGCGGCATAGCGCACGAGCACCTGCTGCACCCGGCGGATGAAGTGATCGAGCTTGTCACGCACTGCTGGATCGTTGTCGTAGTCGAGGCCGCCAAAACGCAAAAAAAGCGACACAGCAGGGCGCAGCTCGGCCAAAAACTCACCGCCGCCCGTACGCAGACGCTCGCAGACCGCTGGCAGCAGCCAGGGCCGCACCTGCGCCTCACTCAAGGCATCAGCCGGCAGGGGAGGCCACGGCCGCGGTTCGATTGGGTGACGTAGGCCAGCAACGACTCCGAAGCGCGCAGGCTCTCCCTCATCTGGATTGTCAGACTGGTGCCCCTCGCGCCACGCCTTGAAGGTCACCGCATCACCCACCGCGGCCACGGCCGCAGCATCGAGCAGAACTTCCCCCTTTTCAGCGTGATGTTCAGCCTCGGCAAGGCGGTAAAGGGTGGTGCCGGAGATGACATCAATCACTTGCAAATCGGGATCGCCGATCAGAAAGCGATGCGCAGACCCAACCGCAACCGTTGCTTTGACTGCCAACGAAATCGTGCCTGTATTCGGCAGGGGAACCGAGAGGAAGGGGCGCATCGCTTCTTGCATCGCCACCGCGCACGCGGTGGCGCGCAAACCGCTGTCGCCGTCGAGCCAACAGGTAATGGCGTCGCCGCTAAAGCCGATAACGCTGCCGCCAAAGCGATCAAGCTCGGCAATCAACGCGTCATAGACCCGATTCAGGTGACGCGTCAGCTCTTCGGCGCCACGCTGAGGGCCGAGGCTCTGTGCCAGGGCTTCAGTCAAGGGGGTGAAGCCAGAAATGTCAACGAACAGCGCCGCGCCGGTTGTCTTTTCCGGCAATGCAACGCCAGCCGCAATGGCCTGGCGCCGATCCATGGGAATATAAACAGCCTGAAGCTCGATCGGTGTCTGCATTCACGAATTCCAATCCACGACGCTGTCCATAGATCACAGCCGCGCTATGACGAACATACGTCCTTGCGAATGATGCCACGCTGGGCCAATGACCTATCTGCGTCGTTGTACGCGCTGACGCAGAAGCACCGCGCCACACAGCGCCGCCAGTAGAACGGCGACCCACAGCGCCACCTGGCCTGATAGGCTGGCATCTACGGTCAAGTCTCCCAACCGGATCGCGGTGGGCACAGAAGAAATGACGATCGTAGGGCCGGTCGTACGGGTTGATGTGAAGTAGCCGCCAATGACTTCGGTAGTCACCTGGTACGTCCCTCCTGGTGGGGCCGTGATGGTAATGGCGGCTAAGCCGTCTGGATGGACCGGCGCCAGGTAGAAGCTCTGTGGGGCGTTGAGCAACGTCAGGTCGAACCTGACAACGGCCCGGGTCAAATCGCCGGGCGCCCCGTCATCGGCCTGCGTCACAGCGGCGGCCAGGGTCAGCGGTTGGCCCGCCATGCCGATCACCGCGCCTGTGTAGGTCACGGCGGCATCTTCGGCGTTCATGGTCAGCGTGGTTGCGGCCGCGGCGGCGTTGTAGCGAAGATCTTCCAGGTTGATGACCTGGCCGTTGCCCAGTGGAACGTCTCCCACAAAGTAAGCGCTCAGGGTATAGCTGCCGGCAGGCAGCGGCAGACTGCCCATGGCGGCGCGACCGTTATAATCGGTGATGACCGCTTCCGCCTGCGGCTCACGGGTCGGCGTGAAGGGCGCGCTCATTCGCAGCGGCGCGGCATCTGGCAGGAAGAAGACCGTTCGGGCCAACAGGCGACGGCCGCTGACGTCGCGCAACGTTGCCTGCAGGTTGATGGGGTCGCTGTATTGACCAAAAGCCACCGTGGGTGTAAAGACCAGCGACGTGTCCTGCTTGAGGATGGTAAAAGGCGCGCTGTCGGACGCCGGGGCGTCGGTCAGCGTGCCGGGGAATGTCACTCGCACCTGGCTTTCACCCGGCAAGCCGAACAGCGACAGGTTGACCGTCGCCCGGCCGTTGGCATCGGTGACTCCTTGACGGACTTGCGTGCCCAGGCTGAAACTCAGCGGCGCCAGGGGCAGCGGCGTTCCCGCGCTGGTCAACTCCGCCGTGAAGGGCAATTCTGTGCCGTAGGGGCCGCTGGCGGCCGGATTCACTAGTGTCACTGTCGTGGAAATTGGATAGGCGGGCGGCGGCGCGCCTGGATCGCTGCCTGGCGCCAGGTAGGAACCGGTGTTTGTCACCAACGATACCAGCCCTACGCCGTTGACGGCTTGCACCACGGCGCGAATGTTCGATACGTCCTGGTAGGGCAAGAACAGCGTGCCTTCCCAGAGCGTAGAATCGGCCGGGTTTTGCGCCAGATCAAGCGACTGCCATTGACCGAACAGCGGGCCATCTACGGCCGTGTAGGTGACCCATACAGCCTGAATGCCGGCGGCAGGATCGCCGATGACCGTGACCTGGTAATTGACGCTGCCAGTGTCTGGCG
The DNA here is from genome assembly GCA_964513955.1 of uncultured Anaerolineae bacterium. Classification (GTDB taxonomy): domain Bacteria; phylum Chloroflexota; class Anaerolineae; order SSC4; family Amarolineaceae; genus Amarolinea. The sequence goes on from CAZEPA010000092.1 coordinate 3,843, forward strand.
TGCTCACCACGCGCACGATCGTCGGTGGCGAGGCCAGGGCGGGAATGTTGCCGGCGGTTGTTGGCCGCGCGATTGCGCCCGGTGGACTGCTGGCTGCGGGATCAGCCGCATCAGGCGCCGCGGGCGTGGGATAGACATTGATATTGGCGCTGTAGAACAGGCGGAAGTCCATGCCGTCATAGCGACGCAGGGTGGCCGTCGGTGAGGTCGGCGTGGTGGAACGAACCTGCGCGGGCAACACCAGGAGCGAGGTCTGGCCGTCGTTGCCGTTGGCCAGCACGTCGAAATAGTTGGCGTGCCAGGGGTTGACCGGGTAGAAAGAACCGCTGAAGAATGGAATGTGCACGCCTCGCACCTCGGTGGTGGCCGCGCCGGTCAACGGCAGGATGTTGTTCAGGTCTGTGTAGCGCCCGCCGCGGAATCCAACGCCGCGCAGCATCTGTCCGCTGACGTGCACATTGCGCGACTCCAGCGGCAAGACTGGTTCACCGGGATAGACAACAACGCCAGCGCCGCCGGTCAGATAAGATGTGGTAACTGTCTGGCTAGTCGAGTTCGTGTTGAGAATCCGCGTTTGCAGGCTGAGGGTGGGCGTGATCGTTACGTCCGCAAACTGCAGATTCAGGGTTAGGCCAGGATTTGTCGTGTAGACGCTCGTGGCGCCGACGATCGAGGGCGGCGTGGGCGGCGTGCCGCGGCCAAAAGGCAAGTCCACGCTGAGCATGGGCAGGCCGAACAGGGTGGAGATTAGAAGCGACTTTTGGTCAATGCCGCGCAAGGTGGGCGTGTTTGCCAGATAGGCCTGCTTGGCCGCGACCAGGGCTTTGCCCACCGGCACCGGCCCCGTACCAGCCAGCAGCGCCCGACTGAAGTTGGCGTAGATCTGCTCGCTGTATTTGAGGAAATCGGTGTCGCCGTACTGATAGCCGGTGCCGCCGATGAAGGTCACCCGCTTTCGTGCAAACGCTTGCGCCCAGTCTGGCTGCGGCGAGATGCCAGTGATTCCATGCACGTTCACCAGGTTGTAACCTGAATGGCAGCCGGTGCTGAACAGAATCGTGTTTTGCAGATCAACCGTGGACGACGCCACTTCACTCGCCAACATGCGTGTGCTGAAGTCAGCGGCTAGCGCGCTGCCCGCGCTGAAATGACCGGCCAGGAAGATGAGGTCATGCCGACTGTTGAGCAGGCTTGCGCGCAAATCAGCGGCCGTCCACGCGGCCGGATCGGCCGGCGACTGCCCCGCAGGGGCGATCAACGCGTCTGCGGCAGCGCCGATTCCGGCCTCGAACGCGGTCTGCACTGCCTCGGCGTTGTCGGTCAAGAAGTCATAGCCGGTGACGAGAGCGCTCGTCGGTGTGTTCACGACGCCGGCGGCCGTGGTCAAGTAGGCGTCCACCATGCCGATGATTTCGGAGGGAGTCTCCACCAGGCGCCCCACGGCCAGATCAGGCACCGGGAAAGTGGTCATTTTTTGGTCTAGCTCGATGGCCGCGCCGTAATCGTCCTGGCTGAGCACATAGCCCAGGCGCAGGCTGGCCTGCGAAGCTGAGCTGTCACGCACGGGAGGCACGTAGTTGCGCTCGCTCGCCAGCAGCGCCTGATCGGGATGACGGAAGAAGGGAATGACATCGTCGCTGCCCACGAGCACGATGTATTCGAGCGGATTGACCAGGCGATAGCGATCCACGACCGCCTTGATGGCATCGGCTACCAAGTTCTTCGCCGTGGGACAGGCAGGGTACAAATCGGCCTGCGCGTTGGCGGCCGCCACGCGCGCATCGGCGCTCACGTCAATGATGGCTGCCTTCACCTCTGGCCGCGCGGCCAACGTCAGCAGCTTGCTGCCCAGGGTAAGCGTCAACGGATCGGTGACAGCCAGGCGCGCGTGGTCGGTCAGAATCAGGGTGTGAAAAGCGCCGGCGGTTGCGGTCAGGTTGGAGGGCGGTAGATCAGATGTCACCCCGTCGCAGATATCAGACTGCAGCGTCACTTCCAGGTGAAAGGCCTGGGCGGGGCTGAAAGCGCCATTGCGCCCGCGTACACGAATGTAGAAATCGCCGCTGTTGTCCCATGTGTTGATTGTAATGCCCTCGCTGGCCGTGCCCTCAAAGCCGGCCGCGGCCAGCACACTGCGCACCTGCGCGCTGGCGTAGGCATTCGCGTCCGGCGAATAGACATCGGGGCTGTAAACGTCTGGGCTGTAGACATCTGGGCTGTAGACATCTGGGCTATAGACGTCCGGGCTGTAGACGTCCGGGCTGTAGACGTCGGGACTGTACACGTCCGGGCTGTACACATCAGGGCTGTACACGTCCGGGCTGTAGACATCAGGGCTGTACACGTCCGGGCTGTACACGTCCGGGCTGTAGACATCGGGGCTGTACACGTCTGGGCTGTACACGTCTGGGCTGAACGCGTCCGGCGCAAACTCGGCCCCCAACTGCGCCAGGTCGGTCAGGGAGTGCGGTGGATTCAGCGATTGGTAGACCTGGGCAATATCCTTGAAGAGAGTCAAGTCATAGTTGGCGGGCAGATTGGTCAGCTTCACCGTCAGTTTGCTCTGGGGCGATACGCTGATCTTGTACCAACGCGATTGTCCCGGCCGGCTCAGATATTGATCTATCTCGCCATGCAGGGTCAAAGCGTCAGGCGCCGTCGGCACACTGAGCGGGAGCCGGTAAGCCAGGGGCCAGGTGACGTTGTTGGGGCCGACTGCCTGGCAAGGCCCAAATTCAGACGTATTCCCATCGCTGTCCGTGGCGGTCGCGGTGATGAAATGATTCAGCGGCAGGCTGGTGGGAAGCGTGAGGGAGAAAGGTGCGCTCCCCTGAAGGTCGGTGGTTACGCTGATGGTGGTCAGCGGCGTTGCGCCCTCGCCGTAGGTGCTGGGGTCACAGGCGCTGTTATCGAAAAACTCCAGGGTGAAGGTTTCCGCATGGCTCGAGTCGAGGCGGCCGCTGAGCAGCGTTGTAAGGCCATTCGGCACCGCGCTGAACACCAGGGGATAATTCTGGTCGCCATTGGCGCCTTTGCCGCCCAGGTCGTCCGGGTTGTTCAGCGTCGGCCCATCGCCGTTGAGGTCAATCCCCAGGCCGTCGTTGAGCTCGATCTGATTGCCCAGAAAAGTGACTCTAAAGCTAAAGATCACGGTGATGCCGTCACCGCCATTGTAAGCAATGCGGTTTCCTTCCCCGGGTGACGTACCGCCAATCAGATTATCATTGGAACCTTCGAGGTAGACACCGCTGCCCACATTGCCTACGGAAGAATTGCCCCCCACATCGGTGCCAATCTTGTTGCCTTGCACGGTCATGTAGTCGGCCCCGTACTTCAAAGAGATGCCATGCCCGCCGTTTCCCGAGATGACATTGCCCGCGCCAGGTGCTGGGCCGCCGACTATCGTCAAAAACGAACCGTAAAAGCTGCCCCTGATCTCGATGCCGTCGCCCTGGTTGCCCAGAGGCGAGTCGCCGTATACATTAGTGCCGATAAAGTTCCCTTGCACGAGATTTTGCAGTTCGCGGAGCTTGCGAGGAGCAGGGCTGCCCGACGGCTGGTTGCCTGGTGAGTCATTAACAGCGAAGGAAATTCCGTTAGCTAGGTTGCCGGCCAACAGGTTGCGACTGTCCGGCGTAACGCCGCCAATCAGGTTGTTGCCCGAGCCAACGAGCACGCCGTTTTCTCCATTGCCCAGCGCTTCCCGACCGCTGGCGTCTGTGCCGATGAAGTTACAGTGCAAGGTGTTGTTCCAACCGTGCAGTTCAACCCCATTTCTGGAGAAGCGATTGATCACCAGCCCTGTGACGGTGTTATCACTCATGAGTGTCAAACCGTTCGCATTGGGTGCGGCGCTGCCGTCTAACTGAATAAGTAACGTCGGCGGCCAGGCTTCGCAGCTCGCGCCGGGCTGGGTCAAGCCATTGATGATGACCGGGTCGCTAACCATGGGAAGTTCCGAGAGCGGCGAAATGGTATGCAAGCCCGGGCCCGGAATGGCAAATGCGATCTGGTCAGGGCCGAATTCGTTTGCGCTGTGGTTGGCCGCGTCAATCGCTTCACGTAGCGTACACTGCACGATCCCACACACGCCGTCGCCTTCATCAGAGGTGGTATTGACAACAAAGATGGCGCTATCCTGAGGGGTGTCCTGCTGTTCCACTGCGCCAATATCACAGCTCATACCCGCAAAGCGCGGCTGGCCGCGCTGATCAAACTCAGGACAGCTGTCATTTGTCCCTGTGTCCACCACGGGGCTGTCGGGGTTAGGCGCATGCGTCAAGGTTGGTCCGCCGTTGTCCTGCAGAGGGGTTAACTCAGGATCAATGGGAAATTCACTATCGCCAACCTGGTTGCCATTCACTCCATTCACCAGCACGCTTTCGCAGCCGGTGTTGTCGCCGATCAGGTTGTGCGAGACCACACTCCAGGCGCCTCCGTCGTCGCCACAATCAGGTTGGCGCGCACTGGGAGATAAATCGAGGTTGCCGGCAATGATGGTGTTGGTCAGGGCGAACGAGCTGCCCAGGTTGAAAATACCGCCGCCATTGCCCATCTCCTCCCCAGTAGCATCCGCTTGATTCGCGACGACCGTGACATTGATCAGGTCATTCGAGGCGCCGGTAGCAGCGAAAAGGCCCCCACCGTCGCCATGACTCGCATTGCCGCTGACCGTGCTGTTGATCATGTGCAGCTCGCCGGCATTGGCAATACCGCCGCCACTGGCCAAAGCCAAATTGCCGCTGACGGTGCTGGCCTCAATGACCATGATGCCCCCAGCTGCATTCAATGCGCCCCCGCCGTTGCTGCCCGCTTGATTGGCTTGCACGGTCGAATCAAGGAGATGAACATGCCCGGCGACATTGTAAATGGCGCCCCCGTCTTGATAACTAGAGGTATTGGAAAGGAGACTGCTGGCCGTGATGGTGACCTGGCTGTTGTTAACAAACAGCCCGGCGACGCCGCAGTTTGACATATTATTCTGAAGAATCACATTCTGCAGCTCGAGCTGACCGCTGAGCGAAGCGATACCGCCGCCCACGCCAGCAAAACCGCCGTTGGCGCCCAAGTCCCGCGTACCACAGAATGCATAGTTGTCGTGTATAATGACATCTTGCAGAGTCAAATGACCGTGGTTGTGCCTCAACCCGCCGCCCGGGTTGAGGTAGAGGTAACCGTACTGTATTTGCAGGCCGGCGATGGTCACGTCGCCCGTTGACCAAATATCGAACACGCGGTCACTGTAATCCGCATCTACAATCACCCCAGCGGAGCCAGCGCCGCTGATCACCAGCGCGTCTGTGATGTCCAAATCGCCGGTGGCAGCGGCATCTTCATCCGTACCGACGAGGCTTAGACTGTAGTAGCCCGCTGGCAGCACGATCGTGTCTTGGCCAGGCCAGGCATTACTCTCCTGAATCGCAGCCCGCAAACTGCAATCTTCCATGCCCGTGTGCGATTCGCACACGCCATCGCCTGGATTCGCATCTTCAAGATCATCGGTCAAATTCACCACGAGGGTTAATGTTAGCGGCGCCGTGGTCACAACAGGCTTGCTCGCGATTGCCGAATACCCTGTTGTTTCGGCCTCAACGGAAATTGAAGCCGAGGCCACCTTTGACGAATAGAACAACGTCGTCATCAAACAAGCGGCCAACAGCCATGCCAGGTAGATCGGTTTTTTGGCACTTGTAAACCCTGTATTCATAAGCTTTTCTCCAGGCTGTGGTCAAAGGATGTTCGCAGGAAAATCGTCAATTGGTCAGGTCAAAGAGGGGACGATGTAGGCAATCACGACAGAGAACAACCAAAAGCGTCAGAGTATCATCGCGCATCTGAGGATTTTTCTCAGTAGGCTGCATCATCTTTTATCATCTTGCTGCACACCCGAGAAGAAAAAGCTTCATGATTGCAAGGGTCTGATGCGCGCGGCGCGTGCAAAAAAGAAAAGGCCGCCAGGTGTGGCCTGGCGGCTCTTTGATTTGCGGTAAGGCTTGCAGCTACTTGATCTCGACCACAGCGCCTTCGGTCTCGATGACCTGCTTGGCGTTGCCCGCGACTTCCTTCGTCACCGCGGCCAGCACCGTCGCTGGCGCCGACTCGACCAGGTCCTTGGCTTCCTTCAGGCCGAGATTGGTGACCTGGCGGACAGCCTTGATGACGTTGATCTTCTTGGCGCCAACATCCTTGAGAATAACATCGAATTCGGTTTGCTCTTCGACCGGCGCGGCGGCTTCAGCCACGGGCGCGGCCGCGCCAGCGACAGCAGCGCCAACGGCCATCGGCACAGCGGCGCTGACGCCCCAGCGCTCTTGCAGAATCTTGGACAGTTCTGCGGCTTCTTTCAAAGTCAAAGCATCCAGCTCTTCGACCAGCTTTTGCAGTTTTTCAGACATGATTAGATTATCTCCTCGTGCGTTTCAAAAGATCGTTGCATATCGCTTCACAGCGAGCGGTTGCCAAAGCAGCCGCATCAGGCAGCCTCTTCTTCTGCTGCTTTTTCTGAACGTGCGTGCAGAACCGTGATGATTTCACGCAGCGGCGCCTGCAAGACGCCCACCAGGTTGGTCGCCGGGCCTTGGACCGCGCCCAGCAGCTGCGCCAACAACTGCTCGCGGGTCGGCAGATCAACCAAACGTTTGACCTCGTCCGCCCCAAACACATCATCGGGCAGCAGCGCCCCTACAAGCTCCAGCTTCTTCTGATCCTTCATCGCATCTAGCAAGAGCTTGGTGGACGTTGGAATGGGACCAGTGATGTAACAGACGCCCACGGTGCCAGCGAACATATCCTCCGGCGTCGGGAACTGGCTGTTTTTCAGTGCGATTTTGAACAGTGTGTTCTTCGTCACCTGGAAAATGGCCTCTACGTCGCGCAGCTTCTTGCGCAGCGCAGTGATTTCAGCCACCGTTAAGCCGTTGTTGCGAAGCACAATCACGGCTTGACTTTTTTGTAGGCGCTCCGCGTACTGATCAATAAACTTCTGTTTTTCTTTTCGAGTCAGCGGCAATCGAGTCACCC